>JAQTNJ010000071.1 GCA_028713955.1 Syntrophorhabdaceae bacterium | reverse complement strand
CTGCGAAGGTTTTGTTGTGTTCATGAAGAAGCAATTTATAAGAAGGTCCATGACAAATGATAAAACAAAATCCATGCCATATTGCGTCATTCAATAATATCAATGTGTTATGAATTCGGTTTGATTGCTTTTCGAAAAGAATCTGAGGAAAACATTTCCCAATGAGGAAAATATTTCCCTTTGGAAACTAATGAAGCTGAGTATCGATCCTCAGGGCAATGTCGTCAAGAAGCTTCTGCTGCCTTCTATTGAAGGATTTCCTGAGGCTTGCTGTTATCCTGGATTTCAGTTTTTCAAACATCTTTTTCTCTTTCGCCAACTCAAAAAGCTGTGACCTTAAACTGCTGATCTTTTTTTCCCTGTCTTCTTTCTCCTCTATCAAAGTATCTTTTCTCTTTTCCAGGTAACTGAGGTAATCCTTCAGAACAGAAAAATCACTTCCTTTCATCGGCACCGCGCCAAGACCATTGTGGCTTTTATGGATAGTCTCTTCGGTCATACGTATGTTGAGAACAATCCCTTTCACTTCAAGGGCAGCATCCTCGATCTCCCTCTCCTTACCCCGTATCATCGTCTCTTTCAGCTCGATAATCTTATCAATCTTGTATTTCAGCATGGCCTTTCAAATTTCGTATATCGTATGTCGTATATCGTAGGTCAGAGGATATCCGTCCCCCCTCTTTTTTTAGAAGGTTTTGCTATATACGATATACTATATACGAAATACTGGTTTAGTCGTATATCGTATTTCGTAGGTCAGAGGATATCCGTCCCCCCTCTTTTTTTAGAAGGTTTTGCTATATACGATATACTATATACGAAATACTGGTTTAGTCGTATATCGTATTTCGTAGGTCAAAGGATATCCGTCCCCCCTCTTTTTTTAGAAGGTTTTGCTATATACGATATACTATATACGAAATACTGGTTTATACGTAAAAGAGTATCTTCATACTGTTCAGTGCCTCTTCGAGTGTAACCTTTTCATCCACTTTTTGAGCCAGGAAGGCCCTTACGCGGTCGATCATGGACATGGCATAGTCGATCTTTTTGTTGTTCCCCGGTATATATGCCCCGATATTGATCAGATCTTCAGCCCTCTCGTATTCAGACAAGACCTCTATGATCCTGCTCGAATATTCTATCTGGTCCTTCGATACGATATCCTTCATGATCCTGCTTACGCTCCTTAAGACATCGACCGGAGGGTACTGGTTCATGTCGGTCAACCTGCGGGAAAGAACGATGTGCCCGTCGAGGATCGCCCTTGATGAATCCGCGATAGGGTCATCGAGGTCATCGCCCTCGACGAGGACCGTATATATCCCGGTCATTGTTCCTTCTCCGTCTCCGTTCCCTGCCCTCTCAAGAAGTTTCGTTAAAAGGGAAAAGACGCTTGGTGTATAGCCTTTTGACGTAGGAGGCTCGCCGATCGCCAGCCCTATCTCCCTTTGCGCCATGCCAAACCTGGTCAGGGAATCCATAAGCAGAAGGACATCCTCTCCCCTGTCGCGGAAATATTCTGCAATGGCTATCGTCAGAAAGGCCCCTCTTACCCTGATAAGCGGCGGCTGATCTGAGGTTGCCACAATAACAACAGAGTTTTTGATACCGTCGCCGAGGTCCCTCTCTATAAATTCCCGTACCTCCCTGCCCCGCTCACCTATGAGCCCGATAACGTTTACCTGCGCCTCGGTGTGACGCGCTATCATCCCCAGGAGGACGCTCTTGCCGACACCTGAACCGGCGAATATGCCTATCCTCTGTCCTCTGCCGCAGGTAAGAAGTCCGTTGATACTGCGGATACCGAGGTCAAGCGGCGCAGTGATCCTTTTCTTCTTCATGGGGTTCACCGTCTGCCGGTATACAGGGATCTGCTCTTCGTACATAACGGGGCCCTTGCCGTCCATCGGATTGCCGAGCCCGTCGATCACCCTGCCAAGGAGCCCATCCCCGACAGAGGCCCTCACGGTATGCTTCTTTGAAAGGATCTTGGAGCCTATGCCTACACCGCGCAGATCTCCGAGAGGCATCAACAATGTCTTGCCGTCTTTAAATCCAACAACTTCGGCATCAATCGGGGAAGTCCCGTCAATGGGAAATATGAGGGCCGAATCACCAACAGAAGATATGGGGCCTCTGCCCTCTATGACGAGACCGACAACCTGATTGACCTTTCCGTAGACCCTGTAAGGATAGAGGTTGGGGATAACACTCTTAATCGAGAGAACCCTTTCAGTATTAAAAGTGTCCATCAAGAAATTCTTTCTTTAATTCTTCAATCTGTGTTGAGATCCTGCCGTCGATATCACCAAAGGCTGTCTCGATGACAAAACCGGGTTCTTTCAGGGTGTCGTCATGGACAACCTTCAGTGAACCGATGTTCGCCTGGGGGATATGTTGTGCATCCTCGGTCCTTATCTTTATCAGGATCTGACCTTTATCTTCACAAAGTTCAACAGCCTTCCGGACCATTTCCATGATCACTTCTCTCCTCTCTTCACATTCCTTCAAGACAATCGCCTCAGCAAAGGTCAGCGCCAATTCCGTTGACAATCTCTCGCTTTTCCTGATCAGGTCGTCCCTGAAGGAAGAAAGCTCCGCTATATAGCCGTTTATCCTTTTGATAAGAGGATCTACCTTTTTCATTCCTACTTCATACCCGGCCTTTTCACCCTGTGCAAAGGCATCCTCAAAAACCTTTCTCGCTTCATCTTCAACGTCCCTTTGTATCTCCTCGCCTCCTTGTTTTTCGGAGGAAGTATCGAAGTACCCTACAAACTCAGACTGGATACTTTCGACCTCTCTGTCAAAATCATATAGGACGTATGGTTGCATAAATCAGTCGTTAGTCTATAGTGAATAGTGAATAGCAAACAGACAACTGATGCCGTGAAAAGTGAAAAGTTTTAAACCAGGACAGGTTACGGAACGCCGGTGATTTAATCGGTATCAGGCATTCTGAGCTCGACAGAAAGGCTCTTCCGGATTGTCTCTTTGGTTTTTTGCTATTCACTATTCACCATTCACTATTCACTGCTTTTTCACACAAATTGTTCTTTTCCGCTCGAAAGCAGTATCTTGCCTTCACCCTCGAGCTTCTTGGCAATCATCGCTATCCTGACCTGCGCCTTTTCAACATCAGATAAACGCACCGGCCCCATAGCCTCTAAGTCTTCCTTCAACATCGCAGCAGCCCGCTCGGACATGTTCGAAAAAATCTTCTCTTTCATGGCATCGGAAGAACCTTTCAAGGCGATACCGATATCCTCTGAGGTGACTTCCTTGAGAAGTACCTGAATACCCTTGTCATCGACCTTCTGAAGGTCTTCAAAGGTGAACATCAGTTGCCTGATCCTTTCAGTAAGCTCCGGGTTCAGCTCCTCCAGCTTTCCCAGGAGTTCAGTTTCAACAGTCCTGTCCATCTGGTTCAGGATACTCGCAACGGCTTCTACTCCACCAAGCTGCCGGCCCTCTACGTTACTGACAGATTCCAGCTGCTCCTTGATAACATTCTCAACCTCCGCCAGGACATCGTTATCGACCTTCTCGAGAAAGGCCATTCTCGTCACTACATCCGTCTGTATATTATCAGGGAGGACCATAATCACTTCTCCAGCCTTTTTTGGTCCCAGCGTGGACAGAACCAGGGCAATAGTCTGGGTATGCTCGCCCCTGAGCACATTTGCCAGGATCCTGGGGTCGCATTTCCTTAAAAATTCCCCCGGCGCTCCCTTTTTCGTCTCCATACTGCCGATAAATTCTTCCGCTTTTTCATCGCCGAAACTTCTTTTAATAATCGACTTGAACCTCTGTTCACCGCCCACAACCTGCTTGTTTCTCTTGTTCAATTTAGACATGAATTCTTCGTGAACCTTTGTGACAACATTATCAGGGATCAGTCTTAGCTTCGCTATCTCATGGCCAATGGCTTCGATCTCTGTCTCGTCAAGCTCCTTGATAATCTCCCTGGTCATATCCTCGTCTATCGTCAGGAGCATTATAGCGGCCTTTCTTATGCCTGGCATTTCTTCCGGTTCCATCACGTCCCTTCCTTAACCCACTCCCTGATGATTGAACCGACAAGCGCCTTGTCCTTCATAACGTTCGCCAGGGCAGCTGTTGCTTTATCCTCTATAGCCTCTGGCGCGGCGCTGTTGTTTTTCACGTATACATCCCGGATCTGTTGGAGCGGCAGTGTCTCTTCCCTTCTTTTAAGTATTCCGAGAACCGGCTTGATAACAAACAGGAAGACCACAATCAGCATGATCAGATATACAACATATTTACTGACACTCATTATGAGATCTTTCTTCTCGGCCTTTTCCATCAATACCTTTTCATCTGCAAAACTTTCAGTCTCGAAAGGAACATTCAGGATCTCGATCTTATCGCCCCTTTCTTCGTTATAACCTACTGCCCGGGCAATAACATTTTTGATATCATTTATTTCTTTCTGCGACCTTGGGACATACTTTAATTCTTCCCCTTTTTGTCCCTTCACCTTCTCATATTTGCCGTCAACAACGATTGCAAGCGACATCTTCTTTATGTCCCCGAAGGGTTCAATGATCTTGCTGACTGTCTTGCTTACTTCATAGGACATCTGCGCTTCTTCCCTCTCTGATTCATTGGAACGGCCGTTCGTGTCATCCGGTTTGACACTGCCTTTCTTTCCGATATTCGGAACGTTTGACGCCACTCCCGGCACACCTCCGTTGATCCTTGCGCCGCTCCTGTTTACGGTCTTCTCTTTGCTCTTTCGTTCGCTTGTCATGACAGTCTTGTTCGGCTGGTATTCCTCTTCAACCTTTTCTACTTTTCTCAGATTGAGCTCAACGCTGGCCCTTACTATTGATTTACTGGATTGTATGAATTTATCGAGCATGGACTGCACTGATTCTTCAATCGTTCTCTCAACGCTCTTTTGCAGCTCGAACTGTTGTCCTGATAAGGCAATTGCCGAACCGGCATTGCCGCTTTTGTAGAGGATCCTGCCGGAGGAATCGATGACCGTGATATTCTCCGGTTTTAACCCTTCGATACTGCCTGCGACAAGATGCACAACTCCCGCGATCTGTTCCTTTGTGAGATTTCTCCCTTGTTTCAACTTTAAGAATACAGAAGCGGTAACCTCCTTCTCACGATCGGTAAAAAGTGTTTTCTCGGGTATGGCAATGTGAACGCGGGATGCCTTGACTTCCGGCATCTGGTTGATCGTCCTCGACAGTTCACCCTGTACTGCCCTTTTATAATTGATATTCTGCATGAATTCAGTCATACCGTAATTCGTTTTATCGAAAAGCTCGAAACCCATACCCCCGCTTCCGGGGAGTGAATTCTGCCCCGCCAGCATAAGCCTCACATCATATACCTTTTCTTTCGGCACATAAACAGACGTACCTCCCACGCCCAGTTTATAGGGAACCTTCAACTCTTTCAGCCTTGCGACGATCATCGACGCATCATCGGTGGAAAGCCCCGAGAAGAGTGTGCTGTAGCCCTCTTTCTGGATAAAGGAGAGACCGATAATCGATCCGCCGATAATGGTAACGAGTATAAAAAGGTGTATGTAGAGTTTGTTCTTCGGGGTGGTCCTCAAATAGTTTCTGAAACCATTGAAAAAGCCTTCCAGAAATCCCATGGCTATACCTGCATTCTCATAATTTCTTCATAGGCGGTGATTATCTTGTTCCTGATCTGCATCATCATCTGGAAGGTAAGGTCGGCTTTCTCAATTGCCATCATTGTATTGTGGATGTCCTGGCTTTCCATTTTCGCCAGTTTCTCTACTTCCTTATCTGCTTCTTTTTCAAGTTCTGTGACCTTTTGAATAGATTCCTTGAGAACATCGCTGAAAGATACCTTGCCCTGTTCATTGTTCTGGATCTTGATGCTCTCCGGAAAACGGTTCAGCATAATGCTGTCTATCTTCATAACCGGCCCTCCTATTTCCCAAGCTCAAGCGACTTTAAAAACATCGCTTTTGTTGTATTCATGACGTTGATATTAGCCTCATAAGCCCTTGTGGCAGCAACCATGTCTGTCATCTCTTCCATAAGATTCACATTCGGAAACGTGACATACCCTTCACTATCAGCATCAGGGTGACCGGGATTGAAGACCCTTTCAAAGGATTTGCCGCTTTCAGCAACCTCCTCCACTTTGACCCCTTCAATCCTCCCGGATAACAAGGTGCCGAACTCCTTATCGTCGGACACATCGGTCGTGCCAAAAACCACTTCTTTCTTCTTGTAGGGGCCGCCATCCTCAGTTCGCGTACTGTGTATGTTCGACAGGTTCGTGGCTATTACCTCCATCCTTGTTCGCTGTGCCTTTAAACCGGAAGCACTGATCTTCAGGATATCAAGCATTCCCATACTATCTCCTTCCTTCACTGATGAGATATCTCATGAGTGAAATTTTCTTTGTTGCTACCTGGATCAGTGAATGAAACATGAGCTGATTCTCGGTCAGTTTCATCATCTGACTCTCTATATTCACCGTATTCCCGTCGATTGTGCCCAGGCCATCATAATCTGTTTTTTCCCGGACCTCGATGTTATCAACTCCGCTCATCTTTCTCTCAAGTTCAGCCTTGAAATCAATATCCCTTTCTTTATAGTTAGGAGTATCCACGTTTGCCAGATTCCCGGCTATCACCTTGTGGTAGAAAGCCCGTATATTAAGGGCCTTTTCAATGAGATCCATTACTGCCATCAGTACCCCCTCGCGGGAATTTCGTATCCCATGGTCCTGTATTCATGAATCTTGTTCCTCAGGGTCCTCGCGGTGATACCGAGGATAGTTGCCGCCCTGGTCCTGTTCCCTCCCACTGACTTCAGGGCGTCAAGGATCAATTTTGTCTCCATCTCCCTGACAGACCCCAGCGCCACGTCTTTCGAGCACTCTAAGTCTTTTAAATGGGTCAGTTTTATGACAGAACCATTGGATAATATGCATGCCCTTGCGATGGTGTTCTCCAGTTCCCTTACATTCCCTTTCCATTGTTTCTCCATGAGAAATCCGATCGCCTCTTCATTGATACCGATATCCATACCCATAGAATGTTTTTTCAGCAGATAGGCGGCCAGCGGCGGGATATCCTCTTTCCTGTCCCGAAGCGGCGGTACCAGGATGGGGAATACATTAAGCCTGTAATAGAGGTCCTCCCTGAACTTACCGTCCCTGACAAGTGTCTCTATATTTTTGTTTGTTGTAGCGATCACCCGGACATCCACCTTCTTCGGGTATTGCGATCCCACTGTCTCCACTTCCTTTTCCTGCAAAACCCGCAAAAGTTTTGCCTGAAGCCGGAAATCCATTTCAGTGACCTCATCCAGAAGGATCGTTCCCCGGTCCGCGATCTCAAATTTTCCCGGCTTTCTTGACAATGCGCCTGTGAAGGCGCCTTTTTCGTAACCGAAGAGCTCACTTTCGAGAAGGTTCTCCGGTAAGGCAGCACAGTTGACGGGCACAAAGGGCTTGTCGATCCGCGAACTGTTCTCGTGGATAAAGCGGGAAACGAGTTCTTTGCCGACACCGCTTTCTCCGAGCACCAGGACCGTGGCATCCGATCTGGCAACCCTCCCGGCCTTTTGCAGGACCTCCCTCATAGCCCTCGAAGAATAGATGATCTTTCCGTTACTGACACCAAGCGCCCGCTTCAGAACACCATAGAGGGTATCCGTGTTAAATGGCTTCTGAATATAATCGAAGGCGCCTTCTTTCATAACAGTAACGGCATCCTGTATCGTTCCATATCCGGTAATGAGGATAACGGGAAGAAACGGCGATTCTTCCTTGATGTGTTTGAGGAGGTCAATGCCGCTTAAACGCGGCATTTTAACATCGGTAATCACAAGGTCATAGATCTGTTTGTTGATCTCCGATACGGCCTTTACCCCATCATCGACAAGGGAAACAGTAAACCCGGCCTTGGTCAGGGATTCCTTCAAAGCAATCCTCATATGGTCATCATCGTCTACAACCAGAACATTTGTTTTCATTGTCTATCCTTGGGGATATACATAAAAAAGGACGAACCGGATCCTTCAGCAGATTCTGCCTCAATAAAACCACCGTGTGCCTGGACAATGTTATATACGATGTACAATCCGAGCCCGACTCCTTTATCCTTCATCGTAAAGAAAGGATTGAAGATGTTTCTCCTCACATCCTCCGACATCCCGACGCCGTTATCACTGACGACGAGAAGAACATAGTTCCCTTCTTCCCGTATCTCGATCCTGATAGTCCCTTTCTCATTGACGGCATCTATCGCGTTACTGATAAGATTCATAATGACAAGTTTTACCAGATCAGGATCGAATAATGACGGTTCCCGATAGGAGGCGTTGAACTCCACCTCTATTGCCCGTCCCATGATGGAAACACTCATAAAATCGAGGGTATCGCTGACAATCTTGAAAAGCTTCTCTTCCTTCAGGACAAGTGTTTTAGGACGTGTGTATGAGAGGATGTTGTTGATGATCCTGTCGATCGTTTTTAAACCGAACAGGACATAATCAACATACTTCTTCTCTTTTGTCTTCAACCTGTTGCCCTGGATCATCGAAAGAAAAAGCTCCATACTGCCAAGGGGATTCTTGATCTCATGGGCGATCCTCGCTGCCATCTCTCCCATGGCCCTCAGACGCTCATCCCTTTCACTCCTCTCTTTCATCTTTTCGACTTCCGTAACATCCTCGATAACAATGACCTCTTTCCCTTCAAAACCATTGGTCAATCTTTCTTTTTTCCACCTGAAGTATCCCTTGCTGTTTTTGATCTCACCGATCTTTTCTCCGTTCACATTAAGGTGCGGAACGATACCTCCCGTTGTCAGCCTTGCCGCATTCTTGTTCTGGAATATAACCGATTTTCTATCAAGGACCACAACTCCCACGGGCAATGAGTCCAGGATATTATTCAGGTAGTCGCCTGCCTTTTCCAGCTCTGCGTTCTTTTCCTCTACCTCTTTTGTAAGCTGTCGTATCCTGCTTTCCAATATCCCGTAGTAACTGATTATTGAATCGGAGGCCCTTGAAAATTCGTTAAAGGCGTTTTCCAAGAGCTTGACGTCTGGAGCAGGCATGCCTTTTTAATTTGCAAGATATGTACCAAAGACAGCGGAGGGCGAAGAGCAGAGAGCTGAGAGCAAAGGGCAAAAATCTGTTCAACGTTCTATGCCTGCCCTCGAATGACTCTATCGGGGGTTCAACGTTCAACGTTAAGACAAAACAGGCAAAATAGATCAGGGAGCGCAATGAACGCTTTAAACCAGATACATCATTGGGGCATGGTGTCGGGTTATCCTTAAGCAAACCGTCGTGAGGCGAGGAAGCTTGGTCTTTTGCGTAAGCAAAAGTTCCGAAGCCGAACGCGAGCGAATGTAGCCGCTGGAGCGTATGAGCGTGTTTGCGGAGAATAGCCCGACACAATGCCATACTAATGGAAAATCCGGGTTTAACTCTATAAACTCAATAAACCCAATAAACGCTATCGATTGTCATTATTTTGACGGAAGGGGTATCAGTCGATGCCGAGACGTTTCATCTTCTCGATCAGAGTGGTCCTGTTGATATTCAGGACCTGGGCGGCTTTGCTTTTCACGCCTTGCGTTTCCTGGAGGGCCTTCATAATCAGTGTCTTTTCGAACTCAGAGACAAGCGTGTCGTACCCTTTCTTCATGTTGAGCGAAACCTTCTCCCCCTCGCTCTCAGTGTTGTAGAATTTTTCAGGCAGATCTTCAAGATCGATATAACCATTTCTCTTCAGGACTGCCATCCGCTCAACAATGTTCTGCAGCTCCCTCACGTTACCGGGGTAATGATAGTCAAGGAGCGCCTTGATTGCCTCTTCTGTAAAACCCTCTATATTCGCATTATTCAGCCGGTTCGACCGCTCGAGGAAATAATTCAGTAATAATGGTATGTCCTGTCTCCTCTCCCGCAATGGTGGTATATGAATGGGTACTACATTGAGCCGGTAGTAAAGGTCCTCCCGGAATTTTCCCTGTTTAACGAGCTCTTCAAGCGTCCGGTTCGTAGCCGCGATAATCCTTAAATCTACTGTTATTGTCTTCGATCCTCCGATACGCTCGAAAGACCTCTCCTGAAGAACGCGGAGAAGTTTTACCTGCAGGTTGACGCTCATATCACCGATCTCATCGAGAAAGATGGAACCGCCGTGCGCAATCTCAAATCTCCCGAACCGGGTATTGGCAGCCCCCGTAAATGCCCCTTTTTCATATCCGAAAAGCTCGCTCTCGAGTAATGTCTCCGGTATGGCGCCACAATTCACCACAACAAGAGGACTGTCCCGCCGTGAGGAATTAAAATGGATCGCCCTCGCAACAAGCTCCTTTCCCACGCCGCTTTCTCCTGTAACAAGGGCAGTAGCGTTTGTGTCAGCCACCTTTTCGATAAGCTCAAACACCTTCTGTATAGGAAAGCTGTTGCCGATAATATTTTCAAATTTGTATTTATCTTTAAGGCAGCTTCTAAGGATCGTATTCTCGCGTACGATCTTGTTTTCCGCGTATCTCCTCAACAGATTGGATTTTAACCGCAGCCCCTTCGGGATATTATCTGTCTTGATGAGATTGTAGTAGTACATCGCAGAATCTACCGTTGCGAGCACTTCCTCGAATTTAAAAGGTTTCAGTATATAGTCAAAGGCCCCACACCTCATGACGCCGATCGCAGTTTCGAGGCTCCCGTAACCGGTTATAACAATGCCAAGGGTATCGAGATATTCTTTCTGAATAAAGTTTATCAACTGAAGGCCGTCGATCCTTGGCATCATCAGATCGGTAATCATGATCTGGTAATTGTTGTTTTTCAGGGCGATGAGCGCTTTCTTGCTGTCATTGAAGGGGTCCACGGTGTAACCGTTGCCGCTCAGGAATTCACTCAACATCATGAGTATGTCTTCTTCGTCTTCGACGATTATGATCCTGCCTTTTTCCATCACGGCTCTCAGTTATTTTTTCTTTTATCGATGATAATGTTCGAATTCCTGAGCATGTCCCAGGCCTTTTCCTTGTCTTTTTCCGCCTCTGTGGTTCCATCCTTGTTTCCCTGCGATGAACCGATTGAGTACGCGGTCTTCTCTTTGTCCCTGTTCACCTCTATCTCTCCGCTGTAAGAATTTGACGGCAGATGGAGGACAAGAAAGACAACGAGTATACCAAAAACAATACCTATATTTTTCATCCTGTTCACCCCGACCCGGTACTATTATAAATACATTTTTCTCTTTTAGTAAGCAAAAATTGTTCCAAGGATATATAATTATCTACAATTATCTGTTCAAATGTTGATATATACTTGAAAATATCATTTTTTCGTTATATATATTCCGTTGTCGAAAGGATTTTAGATGCACAATTTAAAACCCTTATTAAAAAAGTGTTTTACCCCTATTACCATCCTGATCGTTCCCCACTCAAAGTCGCAACCCCTGAGAGTGAAGGTATCTTTCATGAAAATACTGCTCTGTTGTTTCCTCTGCCTGACAGGAGTCGGCTATATATTATCCATTGGCGTTGACACTGTTGAATACTATGTTATGAAAAAGAAACTTTCATACCTTGCGAAAGAATTCGATGATCTGAAATCCACCATCTCATCACTGAAAAAGGCCGATACAGAGTTCACAAAACTCCTCTCCCTGAAATCGAAGAACACAATCCTTGAGTCTGTCGATTTTAAGGATACAGGGTCACTCGATATCGAATCGCTGAAAAAACAGATCCACGAAACCATTCAGTCCGTCTCTGCAATCAAAAATTACATCTCGGAACAAAAAGATGTATATCTCGCAACCCCTGCCGGGTGTCCCGTTAACGGGAATATAAGCTCTTATTTCGGGGAAAGGGTACACCCCGTTACCGGTGAAAAGACCATGCACACAGGGATCGATATACGGGCGCCTGTCGGTTCACCGGTGCATACAACAGCCCCCGGAATAGTCAGTTTTTCAAGCTGGACAAACGACAGCGGTTACATTATTGTCGTGGAACACGGCCATGGATTCAGCACGGCCTATGCACACAACAAGAAGAATCATGTTTCAGTCGGTCAAAAGGTAAAAAAAGGTGAACTTATCGCGAGTTCGGGTTCTACGGGAATAACAACGGGGCCCCACCTCCACTATGAAGTATGGAAAAACGGCAGACAGATCAACCCGACCCTTTATCTAAAAGAGATGCAATAATGTTTCATAAGAAAAACTCATCGATTGAAACATTCATAAGCAAGGATGTAACAATAAAGGGCGAACTCACTACAGAGGGGATTGTCAGGATCGATGGGAATTTTGAAGGCAATATCCGGGTAGACGGTCTGATCATCGGCAAGACCGGGGACATAAAAGGTGATGTGGAAGCCCGCGAAATAATGATTGACGGGAATATCGAAGGCAACGTCAGCGCAAAGGAGATCATTGAGATAAAGCCTGACGGAAAGGTCCAGGGCGATATCCAGACCGTCAAGCTGATCATATCTGAAGGGGCCCTTTTCATCGGACGTTCAACGATGCAGAAACCACAGGACACCCTGTCCGAACAGGATGAACAGGGTGAGCAGAATGAGAACAAGGTGAAGAAACTCTTCAAATCAATCTCGATATTTTAAACAACCTCCTTGCTGTCATGTTTATTGTCACTATAGTCAAAATATAAACACCCCTGAGCGTGAAAAGGTGAAAAGTAAAATGTGAAATGTCAAAATCTTTTTTTGATATTCATTTTCTTTCTTTTCCCTTCCCTTTTCACCTTTTATTTTTCATCTTCTCCCTTTCACTTTTCACATTTCACATTTCACTTTATAAAATTGGCATTTCTTTTGCACCATTTTGGTATATCGACGATGAAAACGAAAAAAAATATCTTGCAAGTTTTTGCGAGAAGAATAAAATATGCATAGGCATAACCTAAATCATACATTACAAAAGGAGAAGGAAATGATACCGGAAAAGAAAAACAGCAGTACGGAATATGAGGAAAAGGATATCACCACCGTTGTTGCTGACGATCTCGAGATCAGAGGGACCATCAAGTTCAAGACCTCTGTTATGCTGAAGGGCGTTTTCGAGGGGGAAATCTTCTCGGAAGGGCTGCTGGTCGTTGGTCCTACCGCGAAGGTCACGGCCACCATCAGCACAAAAACCCTGGTGTCCCACGGCGAGATTACGGGCAATGTTACAGCAACCGAGCAGGTTACCCTCAAAAATACTTCTTTACATAACGGCGATGTCAGCACCCCGAACATTATTATCGAAAACGGCGCCGTGTTTAATGGCTCCTGCGCGATGAGAGCAAAGGACATAACGGTAAAATAACGAAACTACATTAGTCATATTCGTAAGCCCACAGAAAGGAGGTAGTGATGGGGAATGGAATACCGATTATTGACGAACCGGTCGAGGGGAAAATCGTCACTGTTATAGCTGACGATCTCGAGATCAGAGGGACCATCA
>JAQTNJ010000070.1:11304-13586 GCA_028713955.1 Syntrophorhabdaceae bacterium | reverse complement strand
TACCTGAAATGTTTACGCAAAAAGCAATTGTGCCTGATAAAACAAAAAAACGCCGGAAAAAGCAGATGAAGTTATTTTAGGCCATTGACGTAGCCTTTTTCAGTATTATATTAATCGGATACGGAGGAGAAAAATGGAAAAAAGACTGGGGGACACGATCAATCTGGCTATTAAAAGAGAAGAAGAGGCCTTTGCCTTTTACACAGACCTTTACAACAAGATTGAGGACAAAGAGGCAAAAGAGACACTCAAATTTCTTGCAGGGGAAGAAAAAAGGCATAAAGAATTTCTCGTCAACTACCTGAACGGACAATATAGTGACAGCGGGCTTCGTATGAGCAGCGTCGTGAACTATAAAATAGCGGAACACCTTGAAAAACCGGACATTAAAAAAGATATGGCAAGCAAGGATGTATATCTCGTTGCCGCACACAGGGAGACTAATTCATACAATTTCTATATGGCGCTCGCCGGAGAACACCCCGATGGAGACACAAGATCGATGCTCCTGCGTATGGCCAATGAGGAACTTAAACATAAAGAAAAGGTGGAATACCTCTATTCCAATACCGCTTTTACTCAGTTAGACGGCGGGTAATATCTTCTGGAGGTTACCTGTAACCACCGTCCTTTGTCCTGTATTATCTGCCCCGAATGCAAGAACAGGATTTCACATCAACACATTATTTCAAAAATTCATCCTTTTTTTAACTATAAGAATTGACAAGGGAAAGATAAAAATGGTAATAATATCTTCTTGTTTGGAGATTGTCCTTAAAGTTGTAAATTGAAATAGCTATGCAAAATACGGGAACACACACCACAGAAGACCTTGAGATGCTCCGCCACAGCACCTCTCACCTCATGGCACAGGCCGTACGGGAGCTTTTTCCGGGGGTTAAGGTAGCAATCGGCCCGTCCATCGAGAACGGCTTTTACTATGATTTTGACTATGATCCGGGCTTCACCGAAGAAGACCTGCCGAAGATAGAGGCAAAGATGCACGAAATCGCCTCGAAGGACATTCCCATCGAGAAGAAGGTCCTGAAAAAAGACAATGCCATCGAGATGTTCAGAAAAATGGGTGAAATATATAAGGTAGATCTCCTGAACGCGATCAGCGACCCGGAAGTCAGCACCTATACCCAGGGTTCTTTCACGGACCTCTGCAGGGGGCCGCACCTTCCATCAACAGGAAAGATAAAGGCATTCAAGCTCTTAAGCCTTGCCGGCGCTTACTGGAGGGGCGACGAGAAGAACAAGATGCTTACCAGGATATACGGGACAGCCTTCCCCGACGAGGGATCGCTCAATAAATACATGGATTTTCTCGAAGAGGTGAAAAAGAGAGACCATCGCAAGCTCGGCAAAGAGCTCGAGCTTTTCAGCATCTCCGACGAGGTCGGCGCGGGGCTTGTCATATACCATCCGAACGGCGCCCTGCTCCGGTATCTCCTTGAAGACTTCGAGAGAAAAGAACACCTGAAGAGAGGCTACCAGTTCGTAATGGGCCCGCACATACTGAAGCTCGATATGTGGAAACGGTCAGGCCATCTCGACAACTATAAGGATTTCATGTATTTCACCAGGATAGACGACGTGGATTACGGCATCAAGCCCATGAACTGCCTCTCCCACATCATGGTATACAACTCCAAGGTCAGGAGCTACAGGGACCTTCCGCTTCGCTACTTCGAGCTCGGCACCGTGTCGCGGCACGAAAAATCCGGCGTCCTCCACGGGCTCATGAGGGTACGGGAATTTACCCAGGACGACGCCCATATCTTCCTCCGTCCCGACCAGCTTCACCAGGAGATATTGGCTATCATTCAATTTGTCCAGGACGTGATGGGTATCTTCGGCTTTGATTATGAGATGGAGATAAGCACACGACCCGAAAAATCAATAGGTACGGACGAGGACTGGGAGAAGGCGGAAAAGGCATTAAAAGAGGTCCTCGACGACCAGAAGCTCCCATATGAGATCAACGAAGGCGATGGGGCGTTTTACGGGCCCAAGATCGACGTAAAGCTGAAAGACGCCATCGGAAGAAAATGGCAGTGCGCCACGATACAGTGCGACTTCGCCCTCCCTGAACGTTTCGACCTCCACTACACAGACAGCGATGGGAAAAGGAAGAGACCCGTCATGCTGCACAGGGTCATTCTCGGCGCTATTGAACGGTTTATCGGCGTCCTGATCGAGCATTACGGCGGACGTTTCCCTGTCTGGCTGTCACCCACGCAGGTAATAATCATGAGCATCACCGACGAGCAGGAACC
>JAQTNJ010000070.1:0-11204 GCA_028713955.1 Syntrophorhabdaceae bacterium | reverse complement strand
ACAATACAGGACCTTATAAAGAGGATAATGGAAGATAATACACTCAGGAGGTGAGCCCTATAGGAAAGGATAGCAAGGACATTAATATCAATGAGAGGATACGCGTCAGGGAGGTTCGGCTCATTGACGACAGCGGGAAACAATTAGGTGTTGTTGCAACTGTTGAAGCTCTCAGAATGGCGAAAGAACAGGAACTTGACCTTGTGGAGGTTTCTCCGAAAACAAATCCACCGGTTTGCAAGATCATGGATTATGGCAAGTTCAAATATCAGCTCGCCAAAAAGGCACATGAAGCAAAGAAAAAACAGACGGTAATACAGATCAAAGAGATGAAACTGGGCCTTAAGATCGAGGAACATGACCTGACGTTCAAGATGAAACATATGAAGGAGTTCCTCAGCGACGGGCATAAGGTCAAGGTGATCATCATGTTTAAAGGCAGGGAAGTACTCCACATAGACATGGGGGAAAAACTTGCCCAGAAGATTATCGAATCAATGAAAGATGCAGGGACAATGGAGCAGAAATTAAGATTTGACGGTAGGAATATCGTAATGATTTTTGCCCCCCTGTAAAGGAGGCTGATATGCCGAAGATAAAAACACATCGGGGATTGGCGAAGCGGGTTAAGATAACGGCAACAGGCAAGGTGAAAAGGGCAAAGGCATTTCACAGCCATCTTCTTTCCTCAAAAACACCAAAGATGAAGAGAAGACTATCTAAACCTGATACTGTTCATCCCGCAGACCTGAAGAGAATCAAAACATTATTACCATACTCATAAGAAATAGAGGTGCAGTAAAATGCCAAGGGTAAAACGAGGATTTAAAACAAGAAGAAGACATAAAAAACTTTTAAAACTGGCGCGGGGCATGTATGGAACCAGAAAGAACGTTTACAGTGTCGCGAAAAGGGCTGTTTTCAAAGCCCTCAAATATGCCTACGCCGGGCGAAAACAGAGGAAGAGAGATTTCAGGTCCTTATGGATAGTGAGAATCAACGCGGCCTGCAGGGCACAGGGCATACCATACAGCAGGTTTATCCACGGGCTGAAAGCTGCCAACATAACCTTAGACAGGAAATCTCTTGCCGAGATGGCGGTAAACGATCCATCAGGGTTCGAGACTGTAGTAGCAAAGGTTAAAGAGGTAATGGTTAATTAGGGTGATCCTTGGATATTGGCGTCTTAAGAGACAGGGTCGATAAAGAACTATCCTCCATAAAAACGATAGACGATGTCAGGAAGGTCAAGATATCCCTCCTCGGCAGGAAGGGTGTCTTTTCTGAATACATCGACAATATCAAACTGCTCGATAAAGGGAAACGTAAAGAGGCGGGTCAGGAGATCAACGCCCTCAAGATACTGACGGAAAACAGGCTTCAGGAGCTGGAGGTTTCCTATGAGGGAGAAGAGAAAGGGAAAAGGGAGGCGGCATCGTGGATTGATATCACAATGCCCGGCAAGATACCCTTGGTCGGTAAAGAACATCCCATCACCCAGACACTTGATGAGATGATCAGGATCTTCACCTCTCTCGGTTTTTCTGTTGCCGAAGGTCCTGATATTGAACGCGACTATTATAACTTCGAGGCGCTCAACATCCCGGCAGACCATCCCGCACGGGATATGCAGGATACATTCTACATTCAGAAGGGTGTGGTATTAAGGACCCATACATCACCAGTGCAGATACGGGTGATGGAGTCCCAGCTCCCCCCTGTAAAGATTATCGCACCGGGGGCCGTCTATCGCTGCGATAACGACATCTCGCACACGCCGATGTTCCATCAGGTCGAAGGGCTCATGGTGGATAAAAATGTGAGGTTTTCAGACCTGAAAGGGATCCTCAGCATGTTCGTTCAGGAGATGTTCGGCAAGGACACGCCGCTCCGTTTCAGACCAAGTTATTTCCCATTCACCGAACCATCCGCAGAGGTTGATATCGGCTGTGTTATCTGCGGCGGGGTTGGGTGCAGGGTCTGTAAAGATACCGGGTGGCTCGAGATCCTCGGTTCGGGTATGGTACACCCGCAGGTATTCAGGAATGTCGGCTATGACCAGGAAGAGATCACGGGATTCGCTTTCGGAATGGGCGTTGAGAGGATCGCGATGATCAGATATGGCATCGATGATATCAGACAGTTCTATTATAACGATATCAGGTTCCTGTCACAGTTTTGAGGAAATAGAATTTAGAAATTATATGTCCACAGGTATTGTATATTGAAAGTTCCTTTTGAATGGCTCAGTGAATTTGTCGTTATTGATATGGATCCGCAGGATCTTGCGGTGAAACTGACCATGTGCGGGTTGGAAGTGGAGGGGATGGAAAAACTGGAACCGTCTTTCGACGGTGTTGTCGTGGGCAAGATCATCGGCATCGATAAACACCCTGACGCTGAGAACCTTGTCCTGTGTATGGTCGATGCGGGCATGGAAACGCTGCCGATCGTCTGCGGGGCAAAAAATACGGCCGTGGGAGACAAGGTCCCCCTGGCAACGGTAGGCGCAAGGCTGAAAGACGGTTTTGTCGTCGAAAAGAAAAAGATCCGCGGCATCGAATCCCTCGGTATGCTCTGCTCTGAAAGGGAACTTGGCCTTTCTGACGACCACAGCGGCATCTTCATACTCCCGGACAAATGCAGGGTAGGTCATTGGCTCCACGAAGAGGATTTTGTCTGGGACGTGATCCTGGATATCAACATCCCGCCCAACAGGGGAGACTGTCTCTCCATGTACGGCATCGCCAGAGAGGTTGGGAGCATCCTTAACCAGAGAGCGAAATTGCCTATTTTCAATCTCACGACAGACAAAAAAAGGAAGGTGAAGGATTACCTGTCGCTGGAGGTCCGGAACACGGACGCCTGCCCGCGATACGTTCTCCGGCTGATAAACGGTATATCGATCAGGACCTCACCATTCTGGATGAGAAACAGGATCATAAAATGCGGGATGAGACCGATCAATACCATCGTCGATGTAACCAATTACGTGATGCTTGAACTCGGGCAGCCCCTCCATGCCTTCGATTACCACAAGATCCGCGGGCAAAAGATAGAGGTGAGGCTGGCCGACCAGAATACGGTCTTTCGGACGCTCGACAGCGAGGAGCGGAAACTCCTTCAGGGAGATATCCTTATCTGCGACGGGGAAGGACCCGTTGCCCTTGCCGGCATCATGGGCGGCGAAAACTCGGAGATCTCAGGGACCACGGAGGATGTGGCCCTGGAAAGCGCTTACTTTAATCCCCTGTACATCAGGAAAACAACGAGAAGGCTCGGGATCAAATCAGAGGCATCGCTTCGCTTTGAAAAAGGCATCGATGTCGACAATGTCGGCTTCGCCGCCGAGAGGGCCGTCTTTCTCATGAACATGCTTTCAGGCGGTACGGTCATCAAAGGTGAACGGGAGGTTCACGAAAAGAAGGAGCTGAAGACCCTGTTCATTACGTACAGCGATATAAACGGGCTGCTCGGCACCCATATATCGCAGCGGGATATTACAAAGATACTGCGGTCCATTGATCTCCATATTAAAAAGGAAGACGAGGGGGGACTCCTCATTACGATACCAAATTTCCGTCACGATATCGCCGAACCTGCCGATATTGTCGAGGAGATATCCAGGCTGTACGGCTACAACCGCATCCCCGCCACCAGGCCCGTCTCACCGCTTTCGGCGCATAAATTGAGCGCCAGGGAAATCGCTCTTAATACCGCAAAAGAGTTTTTCAAGGGGGCCGGGTTTTTTGAATTGATAAACTTTGCCTTTTTCAGCGAGAAGGATGTGGAATATTTCCTGATCTCTCCACCGGATGAGAGGACGGCCTTCGTAAACATAATGAACCCTATCTCCAGGGAATACGCCGTGATGAGGACCTTTATCACGCCGGGCGTATTAAAGAGCATTGCGTACAACATCAACAGGGGCGCAAAAAATCTCAGATTTTTTGAAAAGGGCAAGGCATTCTTCCTTTCAAAAGATGGCAATCCACATGAACGCTTCGTCCTCTGTTTTGCCATGACCGGCCGGGAAGTGGAATTTTTCTGGCGTGATCAATATAGTGACTATGATTTTTTTGATATAAAGGGTATAATGGAAGGACTGATGGGGGCCTTCGGAGTCACATTTTCTCTGCAGAAGACCGCGGAACCTTTTCTCAATCCTCAGAGAGCGGCCGATATCTTTGCCGATGGGACAAAGGCGGGATGGATCGGCGAGCTCAGGGAAGAGGTATCAAAATCTTATGGAATAGAACAAAGTATCTATTGTGCTGAATTACAATTTGATATAATCTTAGAAAAGGTGAAGCTGGAGGTGCAGTACCATTCTATACCACGGTTCCCTCAGGTTACGAGAGATTTTTCTTTTTTCATAGACGATTCGATACCCGTGGAGATGGTTATCAACAGGATCAGGGAGGCCTCACCGCTTATTATGTCCGTAGGTGTCTTCGATATGTTTAAAAAAGAGAAGAGGAGTGTCTCCTTCCGTGTTATCTTTCAGTCCTACGAGGATACCCTGAAGGATGAAGCGGTGAACCGCTTACAGGAGATTATCATTAAAGAACTTACAAATATAGATGGAATTTCGTTAAGGGCATAAGGAGGGCGTATGACCAAGATAGATATTGTTACAAATCTTTATGAGAAACTCGGGTTTTCCAAGAGGGAGTGCGCAAATATCGTCGACACCTTTTTCGAGATCATCAAGGATACGCTTGAGAATGGCGATAATGTCAAGATATCCGGGTTCGGCAATTTCTTCGTAAGAAAGAAAAAAGCCCGGCGCGGCAGAAACCCCCAGACAGGCGAAGAGATCAAGATCACCGAACGGCAGGTTCTCAGCTTCAGGCTAAGCCAGGTTTTGAAGGACGAAATTAACAACAAAAGCAGACAATGAACAAGGATATTCCTGATAGGGTATTCTACAGAATAAAGGAGGTCTGCAACTTAACGGGCCTGAAACCCCACGTACTCAGGTACTGGGAACAGGAGTTCAAAGACATAAAGCCCATTAAGAGCCCCACGGGGCAGCGATTATACAAAAAGAAAGACCTCGAGATCATCTTTACGATAAAGAAACTACTCCACGAAAAACGTTTCACCATTGATGGAGCAAAACAGTACCTCGCAAATCACAAACGAATCCTCAATGAGATCAGGGAAGACCTGACAGAGCTAGTAGAGATACTGAAAAAGGAGGAAAAAAAGTGAAATTCACTGTTGTCGTTAGTCTCGCCTTCTTCCTGTTTGGCTGCGCCGGCACCGGAGCGGTTTATGTAGCAAAAACAGAATCAGAAAGTATCAAAAGCACCTATGAGGATCCACGGGTACAATCATTGCATCAGAAAAACGCAGATCTTATCAGGGATATCTATCAGAGATTTACCCGGTCCAATGTAGGCGTATATCAGGAAGGCATCGGCATCACAATCCTGACAGATCAAAATAATAATAAACTTCACTATATCATGGTAAATATCAGGCCTTCGGACGTATACTTCGATGAGAATACAACAAAACCGGAGGGCCGGTTCTCTCATGTTCTCACGACCGCATTCCCGAAATACTTAAAATTTATCAAAAGCAGCGACCTTGACAGAGATGATATCGAGGGCCTGGAATTCGGCATATACTGGCCTGTCCGTGATTACTCCCAGTGCAATACATACGGCGGATTCATCGAGTACATCCACATCTACTTCAAGAAAGACGAAGCACAGGATGTCATCGACGGAAGAAGGGACTATATGGACAGCCTGGAAGATGCGGAGATCATCACCAGCCTCGGCCTCCAACCTGCAAAGAGCGTAAGGCCGGTCTTTTAAAAACCGGACACCTGTCACAGATTATTGGTTGCATAACAATATTGAACCGGAAGTCGTGAGCCGTAAGGGGGAAAAACAGCTCATAGCCCATAGTAAAAGTATTAAAGACTATTAAAATGTTTTAAACTTTCTCACCTTTTACTTTTCACCTTTCACTTTTTATTCTATGAGCTTTGAACGAGGATTATGCCGGCTATCGTCATGATGATCCCGATAATCCTCTGTAAAGTCATTGCCTCTCCCAGGATGGCTATACTCAGGATGGCCGTTATCAAAGGATAGGAGGCGGCTATAGGGACAATCTTCGAGGTCATGCCGGACTTCAGGAGGTAAAAATAGGTCCACATGCCCACAAGGCCCGCCATAACCCCGCTTGCGGTAAAAAGTGTATAATTCTTCAATGATACCTTTGTCAGTTCGTGGATCCTTCCCGAAAAGATATACACGACAAGCAGTATAACCGTTATCGCCGCGCTCCTGATGAGAATGCCGGTAAGCGGCTCCACGTCTCTCAGGCCTATCTTTTCGAAAAGAGGCGTCGTCCCCCACAGAAGCATCGTGATAAACAACAGCACAAATGAAAAGACCTCCTGATAATTCATGTCAAAATCCCTTCATCCTTGAATATGTTCAATCCCGGGAATGGTGACGGAGTAAAGGAAAGGATGAATATGACCAGTATGATGAAAGCGAGGACCTTTCGCTTGGCGTCGAGCTCTGTTTCCATATCTACAGGATGCGGATGCCGCATGCCGAATATGAGAAGAATGATAACAAGAAGCAGCCAACCGGGGTTATAGAAGGCGGTAAGTACGCCGAGCAGTACGATCGATGCCCCGAATATCCATTTACTCCGCTCTCCGAAGACCGCATAGACAACGTGTCCGCCGTCGAGTTGTCCCACGGGCAGGAGATTGAGGGCCGTGACAAAGAGACCCACCCATCCCGCATAGGCGCAGGGGTGGAGTACGAGATCATAGCCCTCGGGAATATTTCCGATGAGAATTTCCTGCAGAACCTTAAACAGCAGCGGATCACCAAGCTGCATATACGACATACTGTCCGGCACGGGCTGGACATGTGACAACCTGATGCCGATGATGATAAAAGGTACGGCAACAACAAAACCGGACAGCGGCCCTGCGACACCGATATCGAAGAGCGCCCTCTTGTTGATAATGACGCCTTTCATCTTGATAATCGCTCCGAAGGTGCCGAACGGGGAAAGCGGGAAAGGGATAAAATAGGGAAGCGTGGCAGGGATGCCGTACCGCCTGCTCATGAAATAGTGCCCCATCTCATGGGCGAGAAGTATTGCCATAATGGCAACGCTGTAAAAGAAGCCTCCGACAAAAAACGTTGAGGCAATGGTGAGAATGAAGAGCACAACATGTATCATCTATCTATTTCCTTAAAAGACCGTATTCAAGGTGGGTGCGGCCATACCTGGTACCTCTCTTTACATTGACATCAAACCCCGCAAGCATATCAAGAAAGGCAATGAGATCCTTTTTAGGCATCTTCTGGCTCGTCTGCGAAAGCTGAAAGGCATAATAAGGGTGTTTATAGGGGAGATAACGCTTCCGCTCAGAGGCCTCAAGTTCGAGGCCCTCCTTCCACTTGAGAAAGGTCTTTTTGAAAAGGGGGAACCCCTGCCCTGCCCTGAAGACCTCTTCCATATCCTTTGCCTGAAGCAAAAGCCGTATCTGGTTGACGAGGTAACTCTGAATGGCGAGAATGTCCTCACCGTTTTCAAGGAGGTTTTCGAAGATGTCGATCATCTTCTGCCTGTCGAAGGCCGCAAAGGCCTCGAAGAGCCTCAAAAAGCTCTCCTCATGTGTCTGCGTTACAATGGCGCAGACATCCTTCGATCCTATCTCCTTCCTGTCCCCTACATAAGAAACAAGCTTCAGGAGCTCGGATCCGAGGATCGATTCGTCCTTGATCCTCTCTTTCAAAAGGGCAAATCCTTCTTTCGTCATCTTTTTCCCGTATGACCTCACGACACTGAGGACCTGTTCCCGGATACGCTTCTCTTTGTCCTGCTCAAGCACGACCTGTTCGCCCTCAATAACCTGGTGGAGATCAGATTCCTTGCTGGTTGAATAAAGAATGATGAAGATCTTTTCCTTTAAAACATCAAGCTGCCCTTTAAGCTCCTCGATACAACCTCTTTCGGGGTCGATAATTACGAGAACACGGTGTTCGTCAAGAAACAGATTGGACGCGTGTTCGATGACTGTGTTCCTGGTATCCTTCCCTGTAGCGATTACCAGCTCAGGTTCGTTAACGAGACGTTTTGCGAGGGCATGGATATCTTCGAGGACATTCTCTTTCGATCCGACAGCTATGATGAGCTTGCTCATGTGGCGTTAGATTACTACACTGACCCTGATTTTGCAACACGGTCTGTGCCCCTTCCGCTTTACTATTTACGTATTTTACTGGACGTTATACTTTTTCTTCAGGAACTCGAGCCCTGTCATGGGATAGAGGGCATAGATCAGGATATCGCCCATATCATCCGTGATGCTCCTCAGCGCCTCCCGCGCCCTGGGCAGTTCGGGTTCAAGGATGTCACCCGGTCTTGTTTCGATAGGTGTATTCCCCCTTGCATAGCCTTTCAAGGCCTTCTGCCTGATCTCATCACTTACCGGTACCGGTGGTTTCCCGTATAATCCATAAAAATAGTCCTTTACCTCATTCGATATCATCTTGTAGCGGCCTGCGATGACATTGAAGACAGACTGGACGCCGACGATCTGGCTCGTAGGGGTAACCAGCGGCGGGAAACCCATATCCTTACGCGTTGCCGGTATCTCCTCGTAGACCTCCTTGAGCCTGTGGATCGCTTTTGCCTGTTTGAGCTGGCCTACAAGGTTGCTGATCATACCGCCCGGTATCTGGTGCACCAGCACGCCGATATCGATAACAGAAAACTTTGTCGTGTCCGCAAAAGACATATATTTTGGAATTATCGTTTCAAGGTAATCATCGATCTCAGCTATCTTCTCAAGATCAAAACCCGGGTCCTGTGGTGTTCCCTTAAGCGTTACAACAAAAGGTTCAACTGCGCAGTGCGAAGACCTGAGCGCAAAAGGAGCAAGACAGGTATCGATCCCGTCCGCGCCCGCCTCGATGCCCTTCAGCAAAGACATGGAAGCCATTCCGCTCGTGTAATGCGTATGGAGATGCACGGGGATTGTAAGATGCGCCTTCAGTTGAGAGATCAGTTCGTAGGCATCATATGGCGAAATGATCCCTGCCATATCCTTTATACAGATGGAGTCTGCGCCCATATCCTCGATCTTCTTTGCCTTGCCGATATAATAGTCTATGTTGAAGATCGGTCCGCCAAGCCTTTTCTCGGTCAGGGAGTATGAGATCGCTCCCTGGATGTGCTTGCCGCACCTCTTGATCGCCCTGAATGCCGCAATGAAGTTCCGCTCGTCATTGAGCGCGTCGAAAACCCTGAAGATATCAATCCCGACCTCGGCAGCCTTTTCAACAAATGCATCAACAACATCATCGGCATAGTTCCTGTATCCCACAAGGTTCTGGCCGCGCAGGAGCATCTGCAGTTTCGTATTAGGCATCTTTTCCTTAAGGCGCTTAACCCTTTCCCACGGATCTTCATTCAAAAACCTGGTCATTACATCGAACGTCGCGCCGCCCCATACCTCCATAGAGTAGAAACCGATGCTGTCCATTTTGCCGGCTATGGGGAGCATGTCATCGGTGGTCATCCTCGTCGCAAAGAGCGATTGGTGGCCGTCTCTTAATGTCAGATCGGTAATCAGGATGGGCCTTGTCCCTGCCATTGTTAACCTCCTTCGGAAAAGTGTGAATAAGTATCATGTATATCGTTAAAAATCAATGGAATTTTTTGCATTTGTCTGCTATCTTAATGGGTACGGGATGTAGCTCAGCATGGTGTAGAGCGCTTGCTTCGGGAGCAAGAGGCCGCTGGTTCAAATCCAGTCATCCCGACCATAATTCAGATGTATTATCCTGCCTGCAGATACATTTATTATACCGCGGATTCAGTGAGAGTGATGGATATATCAGACTATGAAAATAATAAACGGCACAATCATCATTAATACGCGCGGCAGCGGCGATCTGATCAATATTACCAACGAAGTATCCGGGGTACTCGACCGGTCAGATCTGCGGACAGGCAACCTTACCGTCTTTGTATCCGGCTCCACCGCAGGGATCACAACCTTTGAATACGAACCCGGTCTTATCGAGGATATCCAAGAATTCTACGAAAAGATCGCACCGTCGCATATGCACTATCATCACGATGACACGTGGGGAGACGCGAACGGCTTCAGTCACGTACGGGCAGCATTTACCGGTCCCTCCCTGACGATCCCTTTCCAAAACGGGAAGCTCCTTCTCGGTACATGGCAGCAGGTCGTGCTCGCGGAATTCGACAACCGCCCGCGCAAGCGGCATCTCGTTGTGCAACTCATCGGGGAATAAATCCGCCATCAGCGGTCAGCACACAGCCGTCAGCTAAGATCGTAAAACGTGAGAGGTAATAGGTGAGAGGCGAGAGGTCATAGGTGAGAGGCGAGAGGTCATAGGTGAGAGGCGGCTCATGAAGATCGTATATCGTAGTTCGTATATCGTATATCGAAAATTCCAAGAAATCCGTAAGGCGTAAGTCGTGAGGGGATAAACCCCTTGAAAGGTAGCATTGCGAGCGGAGCGCGGCAATCTCATTCAATAGATTATACCTTATAGATCGCCACGTCGCTTCGCTCCTCGCGATGACAATAAAAAGTGTGGCTCCTCCTAAGAAACTTGCCGGAGATATATGTAAAAACAAGTCTCTTTCATCCCGGATAATTCATCGGCACTTATGCCCGTCCTATGTAAAAGATCCAGGTTCATTGATAACCCTCATACAACACATGGGAGCCAGATGCTCGCAATGACACTGCGCTACGCGCTACGTCAATGACGCGTCTACCTTCCACGTTTTATGGGTTTCATCCATTCACGAATTACGATTCACGAATTACGGGTGTTCTGTCATAATTTCCAGAAAGGACCGGCAGGTGTGTGGAATATCGTCCGACATGGTAATGGCCGTCACGACCGCAACGCCGTGCGCTCCTGATTCTATAACACTGCGGCAATTGTTAAGGTTGATCCCCCCGATCCCGATTACAGGGAGATATGTGCACTGCCGTATCTGCATGACCCCATCAAGACCGGGGCAATATCCCAGACCCTCCTTGGTACTGGTGGGAAATACGCCGCTGACCGCTATGTAATCGGCGCCGTCTTTCTCTGCCTGAAGAGCCTCCTCAACGCTTTTTACAGAGACCCCGATAATAACATCCTGTCCAACCATTT
>JAQTNJ010000069.1 GCA_028713955.1 Syntrophorhabdaceae bacterium | reverse complement strand
TAACGGCATGCCCCGCCGGCGTTTTTGTGGTTGGCGAAGACGAGAACGATCCGCTCATTGAAAATCCTGTCGCTGCCGTAGCAAAGGACCAGAGAAAGAAGATCAAATATGCCTGCGGACCATGTAAGCCCGCCTCAACACATAAGCCCGCCTCAAACAGACCGGCAAAACTTCCCTGTCAGGCAGCCTGTGAACCAGGCGCAATTGAGCATAGCTGGTAATCTGAAGCAGTTCATAGTTCATGGTTGTTAGTTCATAGTCCCACGGAAAAGAACCATACGACCTGTTGCCTTATTTCCAGAAACGTGGAAAGAAGATCAGGAGTACCGTATAGATCTCGAGACGGCCGACAAGCATGAGAAAGCTTAATGTCAATTTACCTGCGTCAGGTATGTGGGAATAATTTTTTATGGGACCGACAGAGCCTATGCCGGGTCCTACATTCCCGATCGTCGCGGCAACAGAACCGATCGCGCTGTCAATATCGAGCCCCAGCATCGTCATTATTACTACTCCGCCAAGGGAGATCATGCCGTAGAGAACAATGAAGGCTACCGCGTTGGATACTATCCCTTCAGAAACGGTTTTATCACCGACTTTTATCGGGAAAACCCCTCGTGGACGAATACTTTTTTTAAATTCTGAACCGATCTGTTTAAAAAGGATCAAGACCCGGATGTTTTTAATGCCGCCGCCTGTTGAACTTGAGGAGCCACCGACGAGCATCAGAAGCAAAAGGACGAATTGGGTTACAAAAGGCCATAACTCATAATCGGCAGTAATAAAGCCCGTTGTTGTAATGATGGAAACAATCTGAAAGATAGAACTGCGAAGCAATTCTTCTGAGAGGTTCGAACCCGATACGAGCCGTGTGACTACTATGAACACAAAAGAGATTGCGATAATGGAAAGGAAAAACCGGAATTCGGAATTCTTTATGTAATATGAAGGTTTTCCTTTAAGAGCCCAGTAGTGGAGATTGAAATTGATACCTGCCATGAGCATAAAGAAGGCCACTGTGTATTGGATGTAAGGGGAATACCCGGCTATGCTCGAATCGAGGGGAGCAAAACCGCCGGTGGCCATGGTGCCGAAGGCCACACAAAGGGACTCGAAAAAATTAAGGCCTCCTGCCATCAGGAGGCATGTTTCTGCTGCGGTGAACGCAACGTAGACCCACCAGAGGATCTTTGCTGTTTCGCTGATCCGGGGAGAGATCTTATCTTTTGTCGGCCCCGGTACTTCAGCCTTGAAAAGCTGGGTGGCGCCGACGCCGAGAAAGGGAAAGATTGCGACAGCCAGGGCGATGACACCCATTCCTCCAAGCCACTGTGTCATATTCCTCCATACCAGAAGGCTCTTCGGCAGACGTTCAATATTGGTCAGTATGGTAGCGCCCGTTGTGGTGAAACCCGACATGGTTTCAAAAAAGGCATCGATATATCCGCTTATGTACCCTGACGCCACAAAGGGAATAGAGCCGAAGAGGGCAAGAACAAGCCAGGACAATGTAACGATCAGGAATCCTTCACGGATAGTCAGTTCCGAAGGTAGTTCGCGGTAGAGTTTTGTTGTAAGACTCAACAGAAACAGTCCGGCAGCCAGCGCAGAGAAGATCAGGATCATGCCGTCGTTATAATAGACGGCAAAGGCAAGGGGGACAAGCAAAGCGCAACCCTGTAGAAGGCAAAGCCGGGCAAGGACGTAAAAGATATTTGATAATCTCATGAATTATTTCTCATCTCAGGAAAACTTGTCTTCGAGATGCCGGATCGCTTGAGGCAATGCGAAAAAGATCACCTTGTCGCCCTGCTCAATGATATGGTCGCCGTGGGGCACAAAGGCCTCTTCGCCGCGGACGATTGCCGCAATCAGACTCCCATCGGGAAGACTCAGCTTCTTCAGGGGCTTGCCCGAAAGCCTGTTCCCTTTCTTTACCTCGAACTCTATGGCTTCCGCCTCTATGCCATGAAAGAGTGCGACGGAGAGAATGTCGCCCCTCCTGATGAATCGCAAGATCGCTTTTGCGGTAGCAAGGCGTACATTTACCGTAGAGTCGATTCCGATAACGCTCATGAGGGGTATATAGTCGGACCTGCTGACAAGGGCTATCACTTTTCTGATCCCAAGATGCTTGGCAAGGAGACAGGAGATGATATTTGTCTCGTCATCGGAGGTAACGGCGACAAACCCGTCAACATCTCGCAAGCCTTCTCTTACGAGTATGTCAATCTCTGCCCCATCAGCCTGCACCACCGTGGCCCTCTTGAGCTCTTCCGCGAGCCTCAGGGATTTTTCCTTGTCGGACTCGACAACCGTTACGTCAAGACCCTTATCCTCAAGGTTTGCGGCAACAGCGCTGCCGATCTTGCCGCCTCCGAGGATCATGATCTTCTCAAGCTTGGCGTTGGATTTGCCTGTCATGGCGAGGAGATCGGAGAGGTTCTCTTCACGTGTTACGACAAATATCTGGTCGTTTTTGTTGATATAGTCATCGCCTGTTGGGATGATCGTCCTGTCTGCTTTCTGGATTGCCACGATGCGGAATTTTCTCCTCATCTCTTCTGATGTCATATCCTTGAGCTGAAGGTTGAGGAAAGGGCACTGCTCGTCCAGTTTCAGCCCTACAAAGAGTATTTTTCCGTTTTCAAAGGAAACGATCTCTGAAGCAGTTGCCCGCATGAGAAGGCTGACGATCTCGTCCTTCACCTCATCTTCCGGGTGGATAAAAAGGTCAATGCCGAGGTCTTTCTGCTTCAGGATTGAATCGGGGCTGTAATAGTCACGATTGCGTACCCGTGCAACTTTTAGTTTGACGCCTGACTTCCAGGCGATCATGGATGCGATGATGTTGACCTCATCTACCCCGGAGGCCGCGATAAGCATGTCCGCATCATCGATGCCGGCGTCTTTCAGAACCTTCTGGTCAGAACCGCTGCCACGTACGACTGAGATGTCGAGCATCTCCTCTATTTTTTTGCATTGTTCAGGGTTTTCCTCGACGATCACCAGGTCATGTTTTTCGAAAGAAAGTTTTTTTGCCAGATAGAATCCTACTTCACCCGCGCCAACGATGATGATCTTCACCGGTACACTCTCCTGTACGAAAAATAGTAAAGACACATTAGCAAAAAACAATTCATATTGTCAAACAACAAGGGAAAGAAATCGATCTTTAAGGCAGGTACGGGCATTGTTTGCGTAAACCATTTGTGAAACACCCTGAGTCCTGTTTTTGTTTTTTCTAGCGGAAAGCTTTTGTATGATTACCATGCCGCACGGATTTTGCCATAACCGATGACGAGGTCACAAAGGAAGCTGCCAGACAGGAAGTAATCAGAAAGCATTTCCTAAACAGCCCGTTGAGAAACAGGACACGACATATGCGACGCCCATACCCGTTTCCGCAATTCCCTTTGTATACAAAAGCTTTGAGAAAAGATCCCCAATTTCTTGACAAGTCTGTTTCCACTGCTATACTTCATGGTAGGAAAGATAGGTAAAATACAGATAAAACACAAATAAAACATAAAAGGATACAAAGGTGGGGAGGGGTTTATGGATTTGATGGAACCGGTTAAATTGAGGATTTTAACGATAAAAGACCTTGATGCGGTAACCGAGATTGATTATTCTCTTTTGGGTAAAAAGAGAAGGGAGTACTGGGAGACCAGGCTCGAACACGCGGAGACGTCCGGCGTCCCGTCTCTGGCAGCAGAGGTGAACGGAAAGGTCATTGGTTTTATTCTTGGCAGCGCCAGCGGGTGGGAATTCGGGATACCTGAGAGTGTGGGGTGGATCGATACTATCGGCGTTGTGAAAGAGTACCAGAAGAAAGGGATTGCACGGCTTCTTTTCAAAGAGCTTTACTCAATGTTTAAAAAGGTCGGCGTTGACACGATCTATGTATTCGTTCACTGGAAAGACTGGGACCTCCTCCAGTTTTTCGACAAGATGGGGTTCAAACGCGGCGACATGATAAATTTTCAACTGGACATCTAAGGGAATTCGTATATCGTATATCGTAATTCGTATATCGAGGTTCTGATAAACCCGTTCGGCGTAATGCGTTCGGCGTTCGGCGAGAATAACCGTAATTCGTGAGACGTAAGTGGAAAAGAGTGTTTTTGCAGTTCACGATATACTATATACGATATACTATCTACGGCTCCTTTATACTATCTACGGCTTCTTTTGTCCGATAAGTTGTGAAATATTGCTTGAGAATCCGGTCGATTTACGGGACAATAATGGCGAGTTTGTCATTAATAAAAACCTAAGGAGTTGTCCATGCCATTTGTGAAAATCAATAATCTCCAGGTCTATTATGAGGTCCACGGCGAGGGTGAGGCAATGATCCTCATGCATCATGGTTTCGGCAGTACCAGGATCTGGAATGATATTCATCCGAGATTTACAGCTCAGGGTTACAAGGTGGTCATATACGACCGCCGGGGTTACGGCAGGTCGGAACGGGGGGATGATTTCCAGGTCTTTTATGAAACTGACCGCTACCGGCCGGAGAGCGTGGAGGAGTTGAGGACATTAAAAGAGATCCTCGGCATAAAGGAGTGCCATCTTGTGGGGCAATGTGAAGGCGGCGTTGTCGGCGTCGACTACGCAGTCAAATATCCACAGGAGGTGAAGACCCTGACCGTTGCCAGCACCCAATGCTACGGCGAAGTGACCATGATTGAACTCAACAAGATGAAATTTCCGGCAAATTTTACAGACCTGGAACCCAGGCTGCAGACAAAGATGGTTGAATGGCACGGAGAGAAGGCAGAGGTCAATTACAATCAATTTGTCAAATACGGCGGCGCGTACGGCGTAGAATATTTTAACCTCCGTCCCGCCCTGCCGTTGGTCACCTGTCCCACCCTGGTAATCTATCCTGACCGCAGTGCGATCTTCCGCGTAGAACAGTCGGTTACCTTGTACCGCCACCTTCAAAAGGGAGAACTGGCTGTCTTTCCGAAATGCGGCCACAACACATATGAGCAGCGACCCGAGGACTATGCCCGCACTGTCCTGGATTTCATGGCGAGACACAAAGGCAAAGGAGACGTACAGGACCGCCAGTCTGTGACATGCTTAGCCTGAGGCGTGAAGAGGCCGCCCTTTTCTTTTAGCTTCAGCTCTTCAGTATCCAGCATTTTCCATCTTTAAAGGTTTATAGTCTTCTTTTAGCAAAAAAATGTATATTTTTTATTGACAAAGTTTGCTGATAGTGTAATATACATTATTATGATGAGAGCTGCTGAGCAGAAAACAAAAGAGATATGGAAGTCCATAGCTAATAGAATAAGGACATTAAGGCGAGATCAGGGTATTACCTTAGAAGAATTAGCGAAGAAAACAGGGTTTGCTAAAAGCTATCTTTCTCAGATAGAGAATATGAGAAGGGAGCCGCCGATAAGTACACTGACAAAAATAGCATATGTACTGAATATAGATGTCTTTTTTTTACTAACAGGTGAAATTCCGAGGGAGAATGAAGAACATCTTTCCATCATCAAACCGTCGGAACGCAGAACGGTCATCAGACCGAACGGGAGTCCCGAATACAGGTATGAATCCCTGACGTACAAAAAGGTGAATAGATTGATGGATGCCTTTATGCTTACCGCCGGTTTTGAATTTCCGAAAGAACCATTAATACATGAAGGAGAGGAGTTGACCTTTATGTTGGAAGGCAAGCAGGAATTTGTCTATGACGGTAAGAGCTATATCGTTGAAGAGGGTGACTGCTATCTGTTCGATTCCAGCAAACCTCATTACTCAAGGAGCATTGGGAATAAACCTGGCCGGTTTCTGGTTGTGTTTACCACAAAAAACTGATCGGGGTGTTTCCATGACACCCGATCAGATCAAGAGGAGGGAATACCTATGAAAAGAACAAGAACCTTGGGAAACGGTAATTCGGGATTGATTGAAGGTTGGGGAAGCTATTTGATATTGTGTGCGCTTGTCCTCGCGTTATTCTTTGCAGGAACAACTCCATCCTACGGAGAAACCAAGACGATTCGCTTTGCCATCTATACTCCTCAAAGAGGACTTGAAGGCGAGGCCATGACATGGCTCACGGGTGAGATCGAAAAAAGAACAAAGGGCGCGGTGAAGTTTCAAAATTATTTTGCCGGATCATTATTGAAGGAGAGAGAAACGCTTCGGGGGGTTCAGTCGGGAGCGGCAGATATGGGATACATATTTGTGCCGTACTTTCCCCGGGAACTGACACTGTGGAGCATTGGTGAACCCTTCATCCTCGGCCCTGTCGACCCTGTAAAAAAGGCTGAATTCTTTTCCGAATTATACGAGCAATCTCCGGAGCTGCAGACCTCCCTGAAGGTATACAATCAGAAGCTCGTCGCTATTCATTACTTTGGTCAGATGGCTGCCGGAGGACCGAGGCCGCTTAAATCTCTGAACGATCTGAAGGGTCTGAGAGTCCGCTGTGCAGGCGGCTATGACGCAGAGCATATGACGGCGCTGGGTGCCAAAGTGGTCTTCCTGCCTGGAACGGAAATTTACTCGGCAATGGAGAAAGGTGCTGTCCAGGCGAACTACACAGCCTTTATCTCCTACTTTAAATACAGACTTTTTGAGATCGGCAAACAGCATACGGTCCTCGTCGTTCCTCAATTTACCGGCTCTGTAGCCCTTATTACGATCAATCAGAATGTATGGAACAGTCTGAGTCCCGAGGTACAGAAGGTGATATCGGATGTAGGTAAGGAATATGGGAAAAGGCTCGCGGGCGATATCAAGACGCTGGAAGCTGAGATCAGAGGCAAGATGAAGAGCGCGGGAGCCACTGTTGTTGACCTTCCGGTCTCGGAAGTAAACGCATGGGCCGCTGCGAGCGAAAAAGAGTCGCTGGAAAAATGGGTCAAGAAGGCTGAAGAACAAAAACAGCCGGGGAATGCCTTGATGGATCGGGCGAAGAAGCTGGCTGAAAAATATTCAAAGTAGCAACCTCTGATACGTATCGGAGGCTTAAGAAATACCAACGGCTTATGCAGATAGCGAGGTGGAGAAATGACGATCCGTAACAGAATACTGGCAACAATAGGCAGCTTGCTGATATTCCTCATCATGATCCTCCTGGTGATCGAGGTGGTAAGCAGGTTTGTCTTCGGTGCCTCGATTGAGGGTGTCATAGAGATCGTGGGTATTTTTCTTGCCCTCTCCGTGTTTGCCGGATTTTCTCCATGTGAAGAGGGAGGGCAGCATGTCTCCGCGCAACTGGTAGTCAAGCGGCTGCCGGCCGGGGCGGCCCGTATCGTCAGGATACTTGTTTACATCCTGGCGGTTATAACCGTGGCCGTGATGTCCTGGCAGACTGCGCTTAACTTCTACGATTCATACAGCATTCGGGAAGCCCTGCCCGGCGCAGATTTTCAGATGCCCGTATATTGGGCAAAGGCCGGGGTTTTTATCGGGTTCGTTATGTTCCTGATCCAGTTGATCGTCAGTCTGCTGCGACCTGGAGGAAAATCAGGAACGATAACCGACAAGAGGAATTGAGATGGTTATGGATCCGACACTTGTAGGAACCGCAGGCGTAGCCGCCCTTCTTGTACTCATTTTTTCAGGTCTCCACATAGGGCTGGCATTGAGTCTTGTCGGAGGCGCCGGTATGTGTCTTCTGATGGGGGCAAGAGGCGGCCTCGATATACTTGGATCGAGCCCTTTTGCAGTGGCAGCTTCCTATGATCTCAGTCCTTTGCCGCTTTTTCTTCTCATGGGGTCCTTCGCCCTGAACGGCGGCATAGGGGCAATGGTGTATGAGGCCATGAGCAAGCTTCTGGGCAGGCTGCACGGCGGCCTTGCCATTGCCACAACCTTTGCATGCGCATTCTTCGGAATGATCTGTGGCTCCTCCCTTGCCACCGCAGGTATCTTTACAAAAATTGCCTTACCGGAAATGCTGAAGCGCGGAATGGACAAAAGGCTTTCGATAGGCACGATCAGTTCTGCCGGTACCTTTGCCACTCTGATCCCACCAAGCGGCTTGATGATCATCTACTGCATATTGACTGAACAGTCGATCGGCAGGATGTTCATGGCAGGGTTCGTCCCCGGTTTCATATCGGCATTTGCTTTTTCAGCTCTGACCTATATAAGGGTTAAAAGAAAGCCCACGCTGGCGCCTCTTGTCAAAGAAGGTTACAAGCTGAGCGAAAAGGTACGTGCGCTCATCTCGATATGGCCTATAATATTTTTTGCAGCCCTTGTTCTGGGCGGCATTTTTGCGGGCTGGTTCACGGCCACAGAAGGCGCTGCCGTAGGCGCTTTCGGCACCCTTCTTTTCGCTGTGGTAAAGAAGGGGATCCGTCAAACCCAAATACCCTCTGCCCTTATAGATTGTATGAAGGCAACAGGCATGATCTTCCTTGTTATCATCGGTGCAATAATATTCGGACGATTCCTGAGCGTGACCCAACTGCCGGTCAACGTGGCAGCCTTCCTCGGTGATGCCCACATATCACGCACGGTATTCCTGGCGAGCCTCGTCCTGCTTTACTTTGTGCTCGGCATGCTCCTCGATTCGGTGGCAATCCTGTGTATCACCATTCCGGTTGTTTTCCCGGTCGTTATGCAGCTTGGATTCGACCCCATCTGGTTCGGGATATTTCTCATCAAGATGTGCGAGATAGGGCAGATAACACCGCCAGTCGGGATGAACGTATATGTGGCGGTGGCTGCTTCCGAAGGCTCGGTATCCCTTGAGGATGCCTTCAAGGGGATTATACCTTTTTTAACATGTGATCTATGCGTACTGTTTATCCTCATAATTTTCCCGGAATTGAGCTTGTGGCTGCCCAATCTTGTATTTGGTTCTTAACGAAAGCGGAGCATGAGACTGAGGCGTGTTGGCAGGATTTGGACTAAAATGGAGGTAAGGAAAAATGGCAAAACTTAAATGCGTTATCATGAGAGGCGGCACGAGCAAAGGGGTTTTCTTCCATGACAATGAATTGCCCGAAAACATCGAGGAAAGAACAAAAACAGTCCTCAGGGTCCTGGGGAGTCCCGACAAGAGACAGATAGACGGACTCGGCGGTGCCGATATACTGACGAGCAAGGTGGCCGTTGTGGGGCCGCCCAGCCGCAAAGATGCAGACATGGATTATATTTTCGGACAGGCCAGCGTCACGGAACCGATCATCGATTGGGGTACGATCTGCGGCAACCTATCCGCAGCCGTGGGTCCCTTTGCCGTGGACGAAGGACTGGTAAGGGCTCAGGGGTCACGAACGACTGTGAGGGTTTTCTGCAGGAACGTGGGAAAGTATCTCGGTCTTGAATTTGAAACACGCGCCGGTAAAGCAGTCTACGAAGGTAACTACGCAATTGACGGCGTGCCGGGCACCGGCTCGAAGATATCCCTGGACTATTCAGGTACTGCGGGCATCCTGACGGGAAGTCTTTTGCCGACGGGAAACAGGAAGGATGTGCTCGATGTCAGGAACGTGGGCAAGATCGAGGCCACCATCATCGATGTCTCAACGCCGGTTGTCTTTGTAAGGGCCCGGGATCTTGGTCTCAAAGGGACGGAACTGGCAAGGGATATGGACGCGGACAGGAAATTGATAGAATCCCTGGAACAGATACGCCTCGAAGCGGCCCGCCTGGCAAAGCTGGAAGGGAAGAGCGCCTTCATGCCGATGCTGGCATTGGTCCAGGAACCTGTACCGTGGACGAACTTTATCACCGGAGAGCCCATGAAACCGGAAGGCGTTACTATTATGTCGAAGATATACGCTGCCGGAATGATGCACAAGGCCTATCCCGGAACAGGCTGTGTCACGACAGGGGTAGCTACCAAATTAAAGGGTTCGATCGCAAACGAGTTTATCTCACCTGCAGATAAAGACAAAGAAACGGTGACGATCGGCCACTTCTCAGGCCTTATCTCTGTGGATGTGCGCTGTCGTGACGAAGGCGGAACATTCGATCTGGAGAAGGCCATAATGTACCGGACCGCGAGAAGGATCATGGAAGGCTATGTGTATGTGTGACGGTCGGAAAGAGGGTAGTCCTGTCGCGTCACAGGCGAAACCCTATGAGGAGGATTAAATGACTTTGGCGGAAAAGATACTGTCGGCCCATGCCGGGAAAGAATCGGTTAAGGTTGGTGAGTTTGTAAATGTAAAGGTAGATATGGTAATGGCAAGCGACCTTACAGCCCATATTGCCGCAGATCAGTTTGAGAGAATGGGTGCAAAAAAACCCTTTGATCCACACAAGGTCATCTTTGTCATGGACCACTTTTTTCCCAATAAAGATGTCGCTGCTGCGGAGCAGATCAAGCGGCTTAGAGAATTTTCAAAAAAACACGGCCTGTTGTTTGTAGAGGCAATCGATGGTGGGATAGAGCACGTTTACCTGCCTGAAAAAGGGCTGGTACTGCCCGGCGATGTTGTGGTGGGCGCCGATTCGCATACATGTACATACGGAGCGCTTGGTGCCTTTGCAACGGGTATGGGTTCTACCGATATCGCTGTGGCGATGGTTACCGGCGAGATCTGGATGAAGGTTCCGCCGACCATTAAATTTAACTACAAGGGAAAGCTCCCTGCGTGGGTTACCGGAAAGGACCTGATCCTTTACACCATCGGTCGTATTACGGTTGACGGTGCGCTATATGCAGCCATGGAGTTTACCGGAGAGGCCATTGAAGAGTTGTCGATGGACAGCAGGTTCACGATGGCGAATATGGCCATAGAAGCGGGCGCCAAAACGGGAATCGTCGCTGTGGACGATAAAACGAGGGCCTATGTAGCGGGAAGGACAACAAGGCCGTACAAGGTCTATACGACAGACAGCGATGCCGACTATGCATCAATAGTTGAGTATGATGTGTCAGAACTTGAGCCTCAGGTTGCCGTACCTCACAGTCCCGACAATGTCCGCAGTATCAGCGAGGTAAACGACATAAAGGTGGATCAGGTTGTGATCGGAAGTTGTACAAACGGCCGCCTTGAAGACTTTGAGTATGCCGCCCGGATACTCCGCGGCAAAAGGGTGCATCCGGACATCCGGTGCATCGTCATACCCGGCTCGCAGGAGGTCTACCTGGCGGCGCTTCGGGCAGGTTTCGTAGAGGTCTTTGTCAGGGCGGGTGCCGTTGTAGGACCCCCTACGTGCGGTCCCTGTGTGGGAGGCCATATGGGTATACTGGCGGCAGGAGAGAGATGCGCTTCTACAACAAACCGGAATTTCATAGGCCGGATGGGAAGCCCCCGCTCGGAGATATATCTTGTCAATCCGGCGGTAGCAGCAGCCAGCGCCATTACCGGCAGGCTTACAGATCCCAGGGAGGTGGTTGACCGATGATCCGTGGAAAAGTTCATAAGTTCGGCAAAAATATCGATACTGATGCCATTATCGCTGCTAAATATGCGAATATTACCGACCCGCTGGAGTTGGGTAAACATTGTATGGAAAATATAGACCCCGATTTTGGAAAAAGGGTGGAAAAAGGGGACATCATTGTGGCGACGACCAACTTCGGATGCGGCTCTTCCCGCGAGATAGCTCCCGTTACAATAAAAGGCGCAGGCGTTGCGGCTGTAGTGGCAAAAAGTTTTGCGAGGATATTTTTCCGGAACGCCATCAATACCGGCCTGCCCTTGCTTGAGTGTGCGGAAGCAGTAGATGCAAGCGATCCGGGAGATACCCTTGAGATCGATCTCTCGACGGGTACGGTTCGAAATATAACAAAAAACCTTGTCTTCTCAGCCGTTCCTTACCCTGAATTTGTAACAGATCTGATTACGGCAGGAGGGCTTGTTGAATCTGTTATGAAAAAGATGAGCGAGGAAGGTAAAGGATAGGGGCCATGAACCGATGGATTTAACCTGTCGGTATGGTCGTCCGCGATCCCTGGAAATTTAATAATAAAAATCTAAAAATTATCGATTGGAGGATAATATGAAAAAAACAACGTTGCTTAAAAAACTGATCCTGGATAAGGAAATCCTTGTTATGCCGGGGGCATATGATGCGACCTCGGCCAGAATCATCGAAAAGGCAGGTTTCAAGTCGCTTACGCTCGGCGGGTATCCGACATCGGCATGCCTTCTTGGCAGACCCGACCTGTCCCTGCTCACATTGCCGGAGATGGTAACTCATACAAGGAACATCGTGGAAGCAGTCGATATACCCGTTTTCACAGACGGAGATACGGGCCACGGCAACACCCTCAACGTGATGAGAACGGTGCGTGAAATTGAAAAGGCCGGCGCTGCAGGGATGTTCATAGAGGATCAACTCTTTCCAAAGCGGTGTGGTCACATGGAAGGTAAACAGGTGATCGAGGCCGACGATATGGTAGCCAAGCTCAAAGCGGCTGTGGATGCAAGAATGGACTCTGATTTTGTCATAATGGCCCGCACGGATGCCCTCGGCGTGCACGGAATAGACGATGCGATAGAACGGGCCAACAGGTATCGCGAGGCAGGGGCTGATCTAATCTTCGTTGAGGCGCCCACCACAAAAGAGCAGATGCTGCGCATCAACCGCGAGGTAAATGCGCCGACAAAAGTAATACAGCTTGAAGGCGGAAAGACGCCTATGATGAGCGTGAAAGAACTCGAAGAGATCGGTTATAATGTGGTAGTGTACCCTATCTCTGCCCTGTATGCTGCTGCCTGGGCCGTGAAGCAGGTAATGGATGAACTTATGGCGAAAGGGACTACCGCCGGCTTCATGGATAGAATGATCCATTTTCAAGAATTTAACGAGCTCATGGACCTGAACAACCTGAGGAAAAAAGAGAGCTCTTTCTATGAGGGTTTAAATCGATAAAGCCCCGTTATCTCGTTTAAATTTGCCGGGCAGATAAGGGCAGCTCATATTTTTATTAACATATCATGCACGGTGCGGCGCTGTATTCGCACCGTGCATTTTTCTGCAGGTGATTGAATATGGGTGCCGGCCCGCCTCTCGGCGTGCTGGCCTTCGAAGAGATAAACCAGTTGCATATTTGTTCAGATTGCGGTAAATAGAAAGACTGTTTTTTTGGCTTCGGTAAGGCAGCGCACTCATTGCATTGCAGTCTTGCCCCGATCGATTTTTGGAAGAGTAAGGCTTTACTCTCCTGCAAGAACCGATCGAAAAGATCAGACATCAGTTTTGAGGAGGTGCATATGAGCACTGAAGCAATCATCGAGGCAAAGTTGCTGACTAAATCAGATTTGGAAGAATTCATCAGGTTCTTGACGAATGAAATGGGAGGAGAGCCGGCGAAGGTCGACTGGGAGAGCTTCACCATTGAATTCAATCTCCCCTCGTATGGAGACAGAATGATATTTCTCGATTATCTCAGCGAAAAAGGGGCCGATATCATAAGAGACGGCATTATCGACGATTTTTAAGAAAAGACCAGGTAAACGTTCCTGAAATATATCATCTGCCCGCAGTATAGCAAGACAAGAAGGTATCGGGTTATTTTCCGGCAAATCAGAACATATACCGCCTCATACTGATGTTCAGGAGAAGCCCCATTGATATCATGGTAGAAAGGAGGGATGACCCGCCGTAACTGATAAACGGCAGCGGTATGCCGACGACAGGGACAAGGTGGATTGCCATAAGGACATTGATGGTAAACTGAAGGTAGATGATCG
>JAQTNJ010000068.1 GCA_028713955.1 Syntrophorhabdaceae bacterium | reverse complement strand
ATCTGGGAACGCCAGTCACCGGTCTTGTACTCCCTCGCATTGCCAACTTCCTCTATGACACATCCTACGTTCAGTTCATGCCATTTATATTGGTCCATCGGTTTTGCCATAGGATGACCCCCTGAAGTATTGTCCTTATATTATTGTTGATGAGATAGATGCTTTGTCTTGAAAATATGAACATCCATCTCTCCTCATCATGTGTAATGTTGAGGCTCTCCATGTTAATATATTTTTCAATTTTAATCAATACCATAAAACAGTTGTCGTTTATGGGTCCCACATCAATTTGTATAAATATTTAAGTTGACAAATGGAGAAAGTTGATTACAATAGAGTAAAAGAAAGGGGGTGAAACAATGCCTATATATATCATGTTCAGCACTTTAACCGATGAAGGAAGGAAGACGATCAAAAAACATCCTGAAAGAATAGAGGGAGTCAATCGTGAGATCGAAAATATGGGCGCAAAGGTTCTTGCACAGTATGCAGTTCTCGGACAGTATGATTTTATAAATATTCTGGAGGCGCCCAATAATGAATCGATAGCAAAACTCTCCATCGAGCTTGGTTCAAGGGGAACCATACAGATTATCACCCTTCCGGCAATTCCTGTTGATGAGTTTATCGAAAAGATGACGTGAGCAATACCGTAATGCCGGTTAAGGACAGGTCAACGTAGAAACATTATTTTCAGTCAGTATTTTCATTGTAAAAAGGGGCTTACAGCCCCTTTTTACATCTCGGTACAACCCGCGGAAACAATTGCTATCCGTATTATACGATTGACAACCGTGGAAGATTAATTTTAGATTAACGAAATGAAATCTTTGACATATAAAGACTCCGGTGTTGATGTCCACAAAGCGGACAAATTGATCGACCAGGTAAAATCAAGGATCCAGAAGACCTTCCTTCCTGAAGTTCTGAACCCTATCGGAGGTTTCGGCGCCCTCACAGAGCTTCCGAAGGGATACAAAAATCCTGTCCTTGCCAGTTCAACCGATGGTGTGGGTACAAAGCTCAAGATCGCCTTCCTTTCAGGCAAACACGACACGGTGGGGATTGACCTCGTCGGCATGAGCGTCAACGACATACTCACGTTGGGCGCCAGGCCCTTCTTTTTTCTCGATTATTATGCATGCAACAGTATTGAAGAACATATATATAAAAGCGTTATAACAGGAATATGCGCCGGCTGTGAGATGGCCGGATGCGCGCTCATCGGCGGTGAAACCGCGGAGATGCCTTCCATGTACCAGGAAGGTGAATACGATCTCGCCGGCTTTGCCGTCGGTATTGTGGAAAAAGACAGGATCATCGACGGCTCCCGCATCAAGGAAAACGACGTCATCATAGGATTGGCCTCCAACGGGCTTCACAGCAACGGGTTCTCCCTTGTCAGAAAAGTATTCTTCGATATCCATCATTTTGACGTCGACGCCGAAATTCAAGGCATGAAGGGAAAATTATACGAGGAACTGTTAAAGCCAACGAGGATCTATGTAAAACCTGTTCTCAAAACACTTGAAACATTTGACGTCAAGGGTATGGTGCATATAACCGGCAGCGGTCTCCCCGGCAATATCAAAAGGATCGTCCCTGATGGCCTCTGCGCGAAGATCCGTCTTTTCGGGGAACGGATCCCGGAGATCTTTAAACTTATCATGAAACTGGGTAATGTAGAATTCCAGGAGATGTGCTCGACATTTAACATGGGCGTAGGATTTCTCCTTATTGTTTCAAGAAACGACGAAGAGACTGTTATAAAAACCCTGTCAGACCAGGGAGAGACGGCGTTTTCCATAGGCACAATCGAAAAAAACCCCGATGGCGAGAAGGTCCAAATTTCCCTTTCCGCCGATTAATCAAAAATATTAATCCCGGATTTCCACAGAAACAATTCCTGTAAGAAGTTTATCTTTCTGCTCTTGGCTCTCTGCTCTTCGCTGCTTTTAAATCTCCAGCGCCTTTAACTGTTCCAGAACATACTTCCGGATCGCCTGCGGTGTTTTGCCCTTTTCGAGAAATTTCCCTTTTTCGTACCAGGGATTCAAGAGGTCAACATACTCACCGCCACAGTCGCACCGTGAGTCGATATTCTGATCAAGAGGAACTACCTTATCCTTGCAGCAACTCATGCACCGCAGCACCCTCTTGGCGCCGGACATCTTCCCGCGCTTTGCGACCGGCTTTCCCTCGATCTCGATTATATCCATCGCAAAGTCTACAACCTTTGCGTTGGTAATCGTCGTGCCTACTCCATATGAATCGGCATACTGATTTAACTGGAGTATCTTTTTCTCATCGATCCCGCCGCTTACGAATATCTTTACATGACCGTAACCCCGGATGTTCAGCTCCCACCTCACCTCTTCGAGGATCTTGAGAAAGTCACCTCTTCGCGTTGACGGCGTATCAAGCCTTACAGCGTAGAGTTTCTCTTTGAGCGCATCGGCGACCCTCAACGCCTCTACCTTTTCATCGTTAAAGGTATCAATGAGGGCGACACGTTTTATCTTTTTATCGATCACTTCATCAAAAGCAAGCGTGGCGTCTACTGTATCCCCGATTATAAGTATAAGGGCATGCGGCATTGTTCCCGCAGGTTCCTCACCAATGGTCTCTGCATCATAGACGACCGATACACCGTCGCACCCGCCGATAAACGCGCTTCGTTCCACCATTGGCGCAATAGCAGGGTGTACCCGTCTTGCCCCAAAACTTATAACGGGTTTGTTACCCGCTGCCTTTTTACAACGGGCTGCCTTCGTGGCAACTCCGGAGGATTGACAGATCAGGCCAAGGATCGCGGTTTCCATGACACCAAACTCAGTATACATGCCCTCTATTTCGAGCACTGGCTGATAAGGCTTGATCACTGTGCCTTCCCGCATTGAACGAATCTTCACGTTGAGACCATCCACAACCTGCGAAACCTCTTCTGTACCGGAAAAGATCGCCCAGGGGATATTGTCAGGGAGCCTTTTAACGATAAACTCAGCCCTGACCCATTTATCGATACTTTTCTTTTTTAAGATCTCAAGGGTTCTCTCGAAATATACGTCTGTGACCTTACCCTTTTTGATATCATCGAGATCTGCGACGAAGAACATAAACGCTCCCTGCTTTTTTGAAATTAATCATAATCGAAATAGATCGATAATGCAATAGCTTGTATACAAAATCATCCATCAAGCATTTTAAACATTCTTTAAAGGACATTCATGACATAAAGGAATCTTTTTACAGTAGTTCTGACATAAATAGACGATAAGGGCATGAAATTCGTTGAAAAGATAGACATCAGCCGGGAGGTGCTCCATAAAGTAGGTCTGGATATCGGCGTAGTCCTCTTTGTTGTACAGGCGGTGATTTTTTAAAAACCTTTTTGTGTATGCGTCAACAACAAAAACTGGCTTCCCAAGCGCATAAAGCAGGATGCTGTCAGCAGTTTCCGGCCCTATCCCGTTTATCGACAGCAATATCTTTCGCAGATCATGGACATCAACGGATGAAAGCCTTTCGATATTGCCGTCATAATGCTCATGAAGCATCCTGATAACATTTTTTATCCTCGCCGCTTTGATATTAAAATATCCTGCAGGCCGGATAGCCCCGGCCAGCAGCAAAGGGGAAACATCGTACAATCTCCTGATATCAAGAAGTTTCTTTGTCTTTAAGTTCCCGATCGCCCTCTCCACATTCTTCCACGACGTGTTCTGTGTAAGAACGGCCCCGATGATGACCTCGAGAGGGGTCTCACCTGGCCACCAATTTCTTGGTCCGAAGGTTTCAAGAAGGGTACGGAAGATCTTATTGAGTCTCTGAGGAATGTTCATTTTCACCGGCATAGGAGATCTGATGCACGAGGGCTATCAGTTCATCCCGGTCATTATATACCCTGACATCTATCCTTCCTATCTTCTTTCCTCTATATGTAAAGGCCGCTTCACCATAGATGGTCTCCCCTGTTACCGCCCCTTTCAGGTACTGGATTGAAGATTCAACAAGTACCGCTTTTCTTCCAAGGCTGTTACCGCATGCCCCTCCGATCTGATCGGCAAAGGCGAATATAATCCCGCCATGGGCGTTTCCGTGAACATTCAGGTGCTCCGTTTTCAGGGTGAGTTTCCCTTTCGCAAACCCTTCCCTTACTTCACAGATCTCTATGCCAAGCAACCTGCCGACGTTACATTCATTGAAAATCTTTTGTATGTACTCCTCGTGCATGTCCTGAACCTTGTTATTAAATTAAAACATTCCAGGCGGCTAAAAGAAACAAAAAATATTGTCAAAATAGATTGTATGTGATAAATAGCATATCAAGCTCACACGATTCAACTTTCAAGGGAAGCGAAGTGAAAATCTTCTGCTGTCCCGCAACTGTGATGGGTTACAGGCAACGCATGGGCGCATGCCCGGCCACTGTTCTGCTTCAGGCAGAACGGGAAGGCGCGTTAAGCCATATTCCCTTAAGCCAGGAAACCTTGGGTTGAATTCGAAAAAAGACTACCTTACGAGGTATAAGGGAGGTTTCCATGCATCAAATCATCTTTTTAATCATCTGTATGGTTTTTATGGTCAGTAGTTACGGTTTATCCCAAGAAATCTCACACAAGTTTGACACCATAGTAGTGACAGCCTCTCGAACGGAAACAGTAGTGAAAGATGCCCCTGTAAATATCTCGATCATCACGAGGGGTGAGATTGAAGAGAACGGTGACCAAACCCTTACCGAAATACTAAAAAGAGAACCGGGTCTCTTCACAAACAATCTGTTAAATAACCCAAAATCATCAACCGTAGATATACGCGGGTACGGTGAGACTGCCCCCCAGAATGTCCTATTCCTTGTTGACGGAAGAAGAATCAATAGTATCGATAATTCTGGGCCGGATCTCTCACAGATCACACCGGGGATAATCGAAAGAATAGAAATATACAGGGGGCCGGCAAGTGTCCTCTATGGAGATAATGCCGTTGGTGGCGTTGTCAACATCATACTGAGAAAAGGCGAAGGCAGGCCATTGGTCAAACTGGGTATGACTGCAGGTAGCGACAATCTTTACAAACCACAGTTGACCTTGTCAGGGAAAGAAAAGAAGTTTTCATACTTTCTCACGTCATCAATGACCGATACGGATGGATACAGGCATAACAATAATCTTAATTCAAAGGATATATTCGGCAATTTCAGCTTCGATCTTTTAAACAACCTTGCTCTTGTGGTGAAAGCGGGTCACCACCGTGACAATTATGGTATGCCCGGAGACCTCCTCAGGGGTGATCTGCTGAAAAGGATGTACAGTGGCAAAGATTCTGATGAACCTTTCAATTCAGGTTCCACGGAGGATAACTTCATCGACATGGATACCCGGATCAAAGCAGGCGAACAGACCGTTATCTCACTGAACGGCTCTTACAGAAACAGGCACATCGCCTCTTATTTCACTGGCGCGGGCTGGTTCAGCGACGGGAAAAGCTCCCTTGAAACCTTCTCCTTCACGCCGAAGATAACAAACAACATTAGTTTCTCAGAGATGAAGAATACACTTATAGCCGGATTCGATTACTATACATACCCAACATCCTCTGATATTTATGGCGGCACCTGGTCTTACAGTACAAGCAGGATTAAAAAGACCGATTACGGTTTTTACATAAATGATAAACTGTTTCTTTCTCCAAAACTTTCGCTTGAAGCCGGATACAGGGTTCATAAAGCTCACTATGATCTGGATTACGTCGATTACGTTACGCCTGCTAATTCTTACGAAGGTTCAACTCAAGATCAGATAAAATCATATCGTTTATCCGCAAACTATACCCACAGCTCTATGGGGACCTTTTTTCTTGCCTACGCAAAAGGTTTCAGGTTTCCCACTACCGATGAATTTGTTGCCTTTGACCCGACCCTCTTCAGGTCCTTTTTCAATCCGTTTCTGAAACCACAGACCACAAAAGAGCTCGATGCCGGATGGAGGTGGAGTGCCACAAAAAATGTTAGAGGCAGCCTTGCGTTGTTCCGTGCGATAAACTACGACGAGATCTACTACAACCCTTTTTACTCGAACACATTTTTCGGCTGGGTAGGACGTAATGAAAACTACGACAGAACCAAAAGGCAGGGGCTTGAATTGAGTATCTTTTATCAGGTCACCGAGGCGCTCAGTTTAAATGGATCCTATTCATATACAGAGGCAAAATTCGATGGCGGGCCTCTTGACGGAAAAGATATACCTCTCGTTCCACGCAACAAAGCAACCTCGCGGATATCATATACGGCAAAAGACTGGAACCTGAATCTCACATCTGTGTATGTTACTGACCGCTATGCAGCAAGTGACCAGAGAAACTCGGCAAAGAAATTACCCGGATATGTAACCTTTGATACCTCTTTTGGGTATACATACAAAAATTGTAAAGGTACCTTTACAATTACTAATCTTTTGGATAAAGAGTATTACGAATACGGGGTTTACAGTCCATCAAAAAACGATATCGGCCTATATCCTTCCGCCGGGAGAAGATTTATCCTTGGGCTTGAATATTTCATCGACATGTAATATTTCTTAAGTTAGGATATTACCGGTCAATGTGATATGGGTCATTGAAAAGATTTCAATTTTGGTTTATTAATATCTTATCATGCACGGGCATGAACAGCTTCATTTTCTCCAGGCATTGATCGATAGGGTTCCGAGCCCGATCTTCTACAAAGACATCCATGGGTATTACCTTGGCTGCAATAAAGCGTTTGAAGATTATCATGGGATCACACGGGAGAAACTCGTTGGTCTGAACGATGCCGATATCATAAAAGACCCTCAGCATAAAACAATCGATCCTGATCTCCTCGGGCATCCCGGCACCAGGAAATACGAAGCATCCCTCAAACATCCCAACGGCTCTGAGCGGATCGTGATCATCGAGGAGGCGGCCTTTAACGACCTGGATGGGAACGTCGCCGGGATCGTTGGCGTTATCAACGATATCACCGAGATGAAGGCTGCGGAAAAAGAGAGGATGAGGGTAAGCAAGCTCGAATCCCTCGGTGTCCTTGCCGGAGGTATTGCCCACGATTTCAACAACATCCTCACGATGATCCTCGGTAATATAACCCTTGCCAAGATCTACGGTGGTGTAAACACTGAGAAACTGCAACATCTTCTTGAAAGTGCGGAACAGGCAGTCACAAGGGCAAAAGACCTGACCACGCAACTCCTCACCTTTTCCAAAGGCGGTACACCTGTTAAAAAGATCATATCGATTCAGGAATTGCTGAAAAGCGCCACCACATTCACACTGGCAGGAACAGACATCAAATCTGAATTCGATATATCTCCTGATCTTCCGACCGTAGAGGTTGACGAAAACCAGATAAGCCAGGTCATCGGCAACATCGTCTTAAATGCAAAGCAGGCTATGCCTCATGGCGGCATCGTGAGTATCAGGGCAGAAAACATTACCTTTGGCAATGCAAGGGGGTCGTTTAAAAAAGGTGATTATATCAAGATATCTATCAGGGACCAGGGTATCGGAATACCGGAAGAATACCTTGACATGATATTCGACCCTTATTTTACAACAAAAGAGCAGAGCGGCCTTGGCCTTGCTATCTGTTATTCCATCATCCAAAGACATCAAGGTCATATCGGCGTTGAATCATCGCTCGGAATAGGCACAACGTTCGTCATATATCTGCCGGTTGCACAAATACAGCACAAGACAGCGCAGCAGACAAAAAAAACCGTTGTGATGAATGGAAAAGGAAAGATACTTGTTATGGATGATGAAGAGACGATCCGGAACATCGTTGGCGATATGCTGCAATACTTAGGGTATACCGTTGACTTTGCAAAGGACGGCGAAGAGACGGTTAATCTTTACTCAAAACAGCCTTATGACGCAGTTATCCTCGACCTTACCATTCCGGGAGGCATGGGCGGGAAGGAAACGATCAAGCATCTTCGTGATATCGATCCGGCTATTAAGGCGGTTGTATCGAGCGGATATTCGAATGATCCCATAATGTCCGATTACGCAACGTACGGTTTCAAGGGTGTTATCGTAAAACCTTACACTATCCATGAAATCAGCAACGTATTGAGGAATGTAATATCCTGAGATCAGCCGCTTGCAACAAAGAAATGCATCGCCCTGCCCTTTTTCAAAAATATTATTGCCGCAACTACACGATTATGCTATAAAAACATCACATCGCCGACGTAGCTCAGTGGTAGAGCAGCTCACTCGTAATGAGCAGGTCGTGGGTTCCACTCCCACCGTCGGCTTTAGCTTTATACGATATAGGTAATTTTATAAAGGCAATTTATCCGGCATCTATCCGGCAAAAAAGGTAGCAGATTCCCACGGGCTTGCCCGTGGGAATCTATATTTACAGGGATTGTGTGTTGACATTCCTCAGGAATTCAGCGCTTTTTTCCGGCAGGGCGGTATTGATGAACATGCCGGTTCCCAGCTCAAAGCCTGCGGCCTGGGATACACGGGGAACAACGGCCACGTACCAGTGGAAATACTTGGAATCTGACCCTCTCGGCGACAAAGAACGTATGGCATAATTGAAGTCAGGATTCTCAAGCCCTACATAAAGTCTGAGGAGGGCGTCTTTGAGGATAAAGGCAAGGTCAGAGATCTCCTTTTCGGTTATAAGACCAAAACATGCATTGTGTGCCTTTGGAAATATCCAGAGGTGGAAAGGGGATAACGCCGCATAAGGGATAAAGGCGACAAATGAGTCGTTTTCACAGACTATCCTCTCCCCGTCTTTCAACTCGCCCTGCAGATAGGAGCAATAGAGGCATTCGCCGAAATTGACGTAGTAATAGTTCCTGATCGCTTCTCCGAGACGCATCATGACCTGGCCCGGGAAAACCGGTGTTCCCACTATCTGGGAATGGGGATGTTCAAGGGACGTACCGGCACCTGCCCCGTGGTTTTTAAAGATAATAACGTGCTCTACCCTTTCGTCCTTGTAGAAGGCAAGCTGGCGGTCCTTGTAGGCAAAGAGGATCTTTTCTATGTGCGATGGCGGCAGGAGCGCCGTTGTCTTGTTGTGTTCAGGTGTTTCTATAATGACCTCGTGAAGTCCCACACCGGAGATGTATTGTTTGAAATCTGTCTTATGTTTAACGATCTCACCTTCCAGCGAGAGGGCGGAGAACTTGTTCGGCACAGAACGGACCATCCAGTTTCCATGCCCGTCATCTATTCTGTATGTCTCGCCCGGGGTCTGGCTTTCATTCCCCGGGCAGAATGGGCACGTAGAGACATGCTGCGGGGTTTCTTTCTTCTCTTTTTTGTGGCTGAAGTCTTCAGGGCGTTTTGCCCGCTCTGTAGCAATGATGACCCAATCACCTGTTACAACGTTCAAACGTACTTCCGGCATATATCCCCCTTTTTCTTAGAATCTCCTTCTTTTTTTCAATCTTATGATAAAAGGGATATATTCACAACAAGAAAAAGTGGGTTAGAGTGCGTAATACATTAAAATGAAATAGGTTTGACAGGATTCGCGAGCGTGTTATAATCTCTTGAAAAAAATGATTTAATAAATGATAACTGTACAGGCTGTCAGGTAATATGAAAACACTCGCCTTTATCATAACGCTGCTCTGCATAGCCGTTGTCACAACGATTGCCTACCATGTGATACAGGCAGACTGGGTCCACTACAGGAAGGCGGAACAATACTTTTCCCGGAAGGAATATTCCCGGGCAATCCCTTATTATACTTCGTTGTTGCAGAAAAATTTCAAAAGACATACGGTTCTTTACCGGCTCGGCGAGTCTTACATCGCCTCAGGTAATTTCAAAAACGCCCTCCATGTATACGAAGACATATCAAAGAAAGAGCCGACCAACCGTTCCGCGCAGGACATTCTGGCAAATATTTATATGAATCTCGGCGATTTTGAGAAGGCGGTGGAGATCTATAAAGCAATGGTATCTTCAGAACCCCGGAACCATTCCACCCGTATTCTTCTTGCGAGGGCTTTAACCGCACAGGGCAATCTCGACGAGGCCATACAGCAATACAAGATTGTATTGGGGGAGACAGAATGAAAAATAAAACAATAAAATATTGCCTGGTACCTTTCTCCATTTTTGTTTTTCTCAACATATCCTCCATAGTGCCGGATCCGGCATATGGACAGGACAGGTTAAAAGGTCCCTCGTCAATATCACAGGAAGAGATCCCTGACTGGCAGGCACGTTGGGAACTGGCAAGGGTATTAAGTTATGTAAAAAGGTACGATGAGTCCATTGCCGAGTACAACAAATTGCTGAAAGAAAAACCTGCCCTTTATGAAGCAAGGGCAGAGATGGCAAATGTGCTCTTCTGGCAGGGAAAGAACGCTGAAGCGCTCAAGGCCCTCGAACAGATACCCGCGGCAGATATTACGGGCAATACTTCAGTATTGATGGCCGATCTTTATGTTATCCAAAAGCAATATGAAAAGGCGGAGACATTATACGGGGAGTATCTTGCAAAGCACCCCGACGAACATAAGGTGAGATTGAGACTGGCGCAGACATTGGGCTGGGACAAGAAATACGATCAGTCGCTCGCGGAATACAGGACAATCCTGCAGGCACTGCCGGACGATATCCAGGTAAGGCGAAAATATGCATTTGGTTTAATCTGGGCAGGGAAACACGCGGAGGCGGCGGCGGAACTAAAAAAGACACTGAGATAAATGGCCAATCATCTTTTATACTCTTTTATAGTTTTTACAATGATATTCTCGTGGAACAACGTATGTCTTTCGCAAACACCAGATGATCACAGGAAGAGCATCGTTGAGCCCAATGATGCGATCAGTGATTTCGACGCCCGGCTGGGACTGGCGCAGGTCCTTTCATATAATAAGGAAACTCTTAACGAATCGTTGTCGCAATACGAGATACTCGTCAGGGAACAGCCGGAGAATATCCAGGTAAACAGGGGGATCGCCGCTGTGTATATATGGTTGAACAGGTATCCTGAGGCCCGGAAACATCTCAATATTGTCCTGTCACAAAGACCTGATGATTACGAATCATTGGTTTCCATCGGGGATCTATACGTCTATACAGGAAACCTGAAAGAGGCCGTTACATATTACAAAAGGGCATTGAGTGTCGACCCTTCCTCAATCCGGATCCGGAAAAAACTGGGCCTTGCATTAAGCTGGGTCAAAGCGGACGATGAGGCATTTACCCTGCTTTCAGATCTTTACAGGCAATTGCCCGACGATAAGGAGATATCTATCGAGCTTGCACGGATATATACGCGGAGAAATGAACAGCACCGCGCCATCAGACTTCTCTACCCTCTCCTTTCGCGATACCCCGGCGATGTTGAGCTTCTCGTCGAAACCGCAGATGTCGAGGCCTCTCTCGGCCATGCAGCAGCTTCGAGAAAACTCTACCTGAAGGCATTAGATATTAAAAAGGATGACGAGTCAGTGCTTCTTAAATTCGCCGATGTCATGAACCTCTGGGGAGATTTTTATGGCAATGAAACTATCTATAAAAATTACCTCAGGGGCCACCCTGACGCACAGGATGTGCAACTGAAACTGGCATGGGTTCTTGTAAGCTCCGAAAGGTACGAAGAGGCAGAAGGGATGTACCGCCTGATCCTTTACAAAGATCAATACAACGAACGGGCCCTGCTCGATATGGCGAAACTCAAGCTTTTAGAAAAAGACTTTACAACATCGCTCGCGTATTCACAGCGACTGATCGCCCGCGTACCCGTACACACGGAGGCCTTGCTCCTCAAGGGTGAGGCCCTGACCTTTCTGAAAAGATACACCGATGCCCTTGAGATATATCACCGTATTGCGGAGATCAATGTACCGGCAGAAACGAAGATTACGGCATTGCTTGATACAGGCAAGATATACCTTATGCAAAACGAAGAAAATACTGCCCGGGGCTATTTCGAAAAGGCCCGGCAGATCGATCCTGAAAACGTAAAGGCGCAATTCTATCTGAGCGGATTTAAGAAAGCAGCATCCCCCGATTTTCTACAGGATATCATTAATAAGGAAAAGACATCCCCCGCGAGATTAATGGAATGGGCCGAACTTTACGCTGTATCCGGATACGCTAAAGAGGCCGTGGCATGTTATGAGTCTGCCCTGAAGGCCGACCCCGGGTATTACCCTGCTTTGACCGGACTTGCCCGGATGCTTGCCGTAGACCATCAATATGAACGTTCTATCGGTCTTTTCGAATCACTCATTGCCGATTTTCCACAGGCCTCCAGGACCTTAATATGGCGCGCACGGGTACTCTCGTGGTCTAAAGAATACGATAAATCGATCGAAGACTATACAAAGATAGGGAGGCTGAACCCGAACGATCCGGTGCCTGTGAGGGAAAAGGCAAGGGTCGCCGTGTGGGGCAAGATGATGGACGATGCCAGCGCCTATTATGAAGAAATGTATGTGCACCACGTGGATTTAAAGCTCCTTGCGGCACTGAAACCAACCCTTGCAAAGATTGATGAACCGTCGTTTGCTGAGGCATTCCGAAGATTACGGGAGTCTGTGGAACAAGGTTCCATATACGAGGGCTATGAAGAGATAACCAGCGCTTTCGAATCCGGTAAAAACAACCTCCGGGAAAAAGAACGGGACCAGGTTGCGTTAAGACTGCTGGAGTTATTACCTGATTACAGGATACAGAAGTCGGCCTATCTTGAAGAGACATCGAAGCTATATGGCTGGCATAAAAGGTTCGCCCATGCCCTCGACACCTATGAAGAATTAACGGCTTTCAGCCCCGGTAACGAGGAGGCGATCTTTGATTACGCGCAGGTTGAATGCTCCCTCGGTCTTTGCGGCCGTGAGGCTAAGACATATGAAAAACTGCTGAATATCGACCCCTTTCACAGTCTTGCAGGTATAGCGCTGAACAGGCAGAAGATCCGGAAGAATCCATCACTGCAATCCGGTTATTCCTATTGGACGGAAGACGGCAGGGGCGATCTTTCCCAGATAACAAGGAACCGTTTCGATCTCTCTTTCGATGTACCCCTTTTCTGTCAATACCACGTCAGCATAACGGGCCATAAATGGTTCGAACAACCGTGGTTCAACCACAGGACATACAGCGCGGACGGCTATACCGCCTCGTTGAACGGCACAATCAACCCCTACGTCAAAGGGGCCCTCAGTTTTACTCAGAAACGCTACAGTAACGATGAATTGAGTACACGAAACACAGGGTATGCGAATATCTGGTTAAACATGAGAGATTATGCCCACATTGGATTGGGATACGATCGGGCAGACGAATTGTACAATTATTTTGGTCTGGAACACGGTGTCCAATCGGATTCCTGGTGGATGGCCTTGCGTTCCGATGTTACAAGGAGGCTTGAGGTGAACGCAAAAAGCAGGTTCCTGCGGTATAACGACGACAATGAGGGGCAGCACCACCTCCTTTCAGCGGGATATGCCTTTACCGATCATCCGGGAATATTCAAGATTACCCTCTCAGGTGAATACCGTGATACCACGAAAGAAAGTGTCTATACATATAACGGGGCCGACCTCGTTGACATCACCCATCCATACTGGACTCCTAAAAATTATACTGCCACAGGCATAACATTCGAGTGGTATCATGATTACTCGAAACTATTTTTCTGCGGC
>JAQTNJ010000067.1 GCA_028713955.1 Syntrophorhabdaceae bacterium | reverse complement strand
GACCCAACCTTGTCTTCCTCGACATCCAGATGCCCGGCGGTTCCGGGTTCGATCTTCTGGAACGGCTTGAAGACCCGCCGCCCGTAATCTTCGTAACGGCCTATGACACGTTCGCCATCAGGGCCTTTGAGGTGAACGCCCTCGATTACCTGGTAAAACCTGTTGACCCTGAGCGCTTAGAGGGGTCGCTCAGGCGGGTGACGTCAAAGACCCATGCACCGGGAGAAATTGGGGAGGCGCTTTCCTATTCAGACCGGGTGTTTCTGAAAACAGGAAAAAAGATCCAATTTATTCCGTTAAAGGAAATTGCAGCCATCGTTGCAGAGAAGAACTACAGTCATATCATGACGATCAGGGGAAAGAGGCACATCGTACATTTCCCTTTTAATTATTGGGAGAGACGCCTCCCGCAAGACGTCTTTGTCGTCCTCGACCGTTCTCTCATGATCAACCGCTATCACGTCCAGTCGTGGACAATACGGTCAAGAACAGCCGAGCTCTATCTTGTGGGTGTACAGACACCTTTTCATCTTGGACGTGCTGCCTATCAAAGATTCAAGACATTGAAGGTTGAAGGTAACTTCTTATGCAAACCGCCAATACGATCATAGCCGATGCAGAACAATACTAAATATAGAAAAGGAGGGAGTTATGAAACAGTGTGAAGCAGAGAGGATTCAGTACAGGGAAGAGATAATGGACGGATCGGACGGTATGTACCATGCCTTTCTCCAAGGATATTGGTATCCGTCCGGAATAGTGGGAGCGACGGGGAAGAAGATTAAGGGTGATATGAACGATAACACAATCACCGGGACCCAAGGAGACGATACGATCAGCGGTCTTGAAGGAGATGACACCATCTATGGCAGTGATGGTAACGACAAAATCTACGGAGGGGATCAGGATGATCTTTTATACGGGGGAACCGGTGATGACATGCTGTACGGCGAATACGGAGACGACACCCTTTACGGCGGCAGCGGTAACGACACTCTTTGGGGCGGTGCCGATAACGACAGAATAGACGGTGGGAAGAATAATGATCGTCTTTACGGTGGCGCCGGCAGGGACACCCTTTACGGCGGGATGGGTGAAGATTGGCTTGAAGGCGGAAGCGGCGACGACATCCTCTACGGCTATACGCCCTGTTTGATTGCCGGTATGGGCAATGAACAACTTTACGGAAATGACGGTGTTGTCCTCCACGCCCGCGAGGTCATCTCTGGCGGCGACGGCAACGACAAGATCTACGGCTATTACGATGACGATTATCTTATCGGTGGAACGGGCAACGATACCATCTATGGCTACAACGGGGACGATACCCTCGAAGGTGATGAAGGCGCGGACACGATGTCCGGCGGCTCGGGCAACGATACGTACTACGTGGACAACGGGGGCGATGTCGTCAGGGAAGAAGCCGGCGAAGGTAAAGATACTGTCCTTTCCTCAGTTACATACACCCTCGGCGAAAACATCGAGGACCTGGCCCTCACCGGTACGACCGCCGTCAAAGGCATTGGCAATGCCCTCAACAACTTCCTTTTCGGAAACGACGCCAATAATATCCTCAAGGGCTATGCCGGCAACGATATCCTTTACGGCAACGTAGGCAACGATATCCTCTATGGCGGCGACGGTGACGACAGCCTCAACGGCGGCTACGATAACGACCGGCTCTCCGGCAGCGCAGGCAACGACACCCTCGACGGCGGCACGGGGAGAGACAGGATGTACGGAGGATCGGGCAACGACATTTATTATGTGGATGATGCCGGCGATACAGTTATCGAGCGCCCTTCGCGCCTTTTTGAAGAACAAGGCATCGACACCATTATCTCCTCGGTGGATTATACCCTTCCGGATTATGTAGAGAACATTACACTGTTGGAGCTCGATCCCTTCTTCGGCCCTTATAATATTTCTTACGACTTTGACGGCACCGGCAACTCTCTCGACAACATCATCATCGGCAACCATGGCAATAACTCCCTCTACGGCCTTGACGGCAACGACACCATTTACGGCAACGCGGGCAACGATACCCTCTGCGGCGGTGAAGGAAGCGATGTTTACGGTTTCTCTCTCGGTCACGGGTTTGACACGATAAGAGATATTGGTTCGGACAAGGCGTCAGACGTAATCTCCTTCGATGCTTCGGTCTCCGGAGCAACCATCGCCTTCTTTAAGAACGGCAGCAATCTCTCTATCGCATACGGAGATACAGACCATATACTGGTTTCTCCCCAGGGTCATTACCCCAGAGCGATAGACGCAGGCATAGAGAAGGTACAGCTTTCCAATGGTTTCTTCCTCACCGACTCCGATATCAATAAAATCATCCAGGATATTACCTCTTATGCAAATGACCACGGCATCAGCCTGACATCAGTCGATGATGTGAAGGGAAACCAGGATCTGATGAACATTATAGTGAACACATGGCACCAATAAGGCAGCAGAGAGCGGAGAGCTGAGGGCAGAGAGTCAAAAAACGCCTGACGACTTACGGGTTTATTGCCAGAGCGACGAGTATCCGGCATGAAGGCAGTGAATAGTCGATAGTGAATAGTGAAAAACAAAAGAAACGATAGAGGATGTGAAAGGTGAAAAGATGCAGGGATCCTGCACCGTAAGGTGCCGGGAGTTTGCCATGATTCATTATTCTCTTAATCATGGCAAAAGCATAAGGTTTCCTCTGTGTCCTCAGCGTCTCGAAGGAGCGTAGCGACTGGGCGTGAGATAAAAATTCTTTAAAGCCTTGTCTCTCGCAGAGCCGCAGAGCACGCAGAGAAAGACAGAATATACTGTCGGCAGAAGTAAGAGGAACCATCATTCTGCCGACACTCTCAGCACCTGGCGGTGCAAGAGTAAATACTACCCGCAAGGGTATGCGGATTTGCCGGTATGGATCCTTCTCCCATACCGGCAAAAGAAAGCTCTCCTCTGCGGTCTCTGCGTCTCGAAGGAGCGCAGTGACTGGGCGAGAGGAAAAAGGTCTTTAAGGGGTTAAGGGTTAAACCGGCAATGGACAACAAGTATTGCAATACATCTGTCGTTGTCATGCTGTTTTTATTGACGCTGTTTTTTGAAGGACAGGTCCTTTGTGCGGCAGCGATCGATTTCGACACCCTGGCAGAAAAGGCACTCCGCCACTCGCAGGAGGTGCGGATGGCAGGCCTCGACATCAGGATTAGCCAATCGGCAAAAAAGGAGGCGCTCTCAGTCTATTATCCCACACTGAGCGCCCGCTGGAACTCGGGGTATGTGAAGGACCTGACGGACGGCACAGCCCAGGTCACATCCGTCGGGGACGTGATCCTCGTAGAGAACACGATGTTCCAGAATGCCCTCTCTCTTGGTATTGCCTACGATCTCTATGATTTTGGCGCAAAAGACGAAAGAGTTTTTATCGCATACAGGGATGTGGACCTGAGAAGGACTATCTATGTCCAGTCTGTTCGGGACATGAAGCTAAAGGTGCTGGGTATTTATTCAGACCTGCTCCTTGCCTGGAAGGAATTGGCCGCGAAAAAGGAATTGCTTGGCCTCTACCGGGAGCTTTCTGCCGCGAAGGAGAGACTGTTTACTGCCGGCAGGATCGCCAGGGTCGAGGTGACGAATGACGCGTTAAACGTAGTTAAGACGCTCGATGAGATTGACGGGGTCACGCTCAGGGTAAATGACCTCCTCCACGAGTTATCTGTTTATACAGGAGAGGACTATACCATTGAAGGCCTTGAGGTAAAAGGATTTTCCGAAGAGAAAGAGGCGTCCGGCAATTTCCGTGTGGATATGTCGCCGGAATGGAGGATATACGAACTTGCAATAGAGAAGAAGAGGGCGGAGATCGAGGCCCTTGAAAGAGAGAGATATCCAAGATTCGCGTTCAATTCAAACTATACCTGGTATGGACAGGATTTAGATCGTTTCAATGCCTCTGTTGAGAATATACGGTCGCGGAACTTCTTTGTAGGTCTTTCTATTACCATGCCCCTTTTTGACGGTTTTAAAAGCAGCGCCCGTATCGAGAGGGCGGGGCTGGAGATGGAGCGGCTTAAGATCGAGAAGGAGAAGAAGGTCTCTGAACTCCGGAGCAGGCAGGCAAGGTTAAGCGACGCATCGCGTCTCTACGGTATGGAGATGAAAAACCGGCGGGAGATGCTGGCAAAGACCGGGGAGAAGCTCTCAATGGTCGAGAGACTTACGGAGCAGAAGATCGCCGGGCACAAAGACCTCCTGATCGAAAAGATAGAACTGGTGAACAGGAGGCTCGAACTCGCAAAGGTCTATATTACAAAGGCATCCGCCGTCAAGGAGCTTAAACTGCTCACAGAGGAGGTACGCTGATGCAGACGGCGCTCATAGCCCTTGAGGCTGTTGCCAGGATCAACAGGATAAACGTGGACCTGCGGACTGTGCAAAGAGAATACGGTTTAACGGACAATGAGCTTACAAAAGAGGAACTGCTTCTTGTTGCGAAGGGCGTCGGTTTTAAGGCGCGGATAAAGAAGATGCCGCCGGACGAGCTGCTCGAAAGATATCCTGCCCCGGCGATCGCCGTGTTCAGGGACAATAGCTTCGGCCTGATCCTCAAGGTACAACGCGAAGAAAAAAAGGTCATTCTGTTTTTCCCGGCGGAGAAACAGGTGCGGCCCGTGAGTCTCGAGGAGTTCTCTGCCCTGTCCGGCGGAGAGTGCATCGTCCTTAAACACAAGATGATAACGTCACAGGTTGCCTTCGGGTTCCGGTGGTTCTACAACGAGATACTTCATTACAAGAACGTGATGGCAGAGGTGCTCACAGGATCATTTGTCGTCCAGCTTTTCGGCCTCATCACGCCTCTTTTCACACAGGTTATACTTGACAAGGTTATCGTCCACCGGAGCATGACCACTCTCGACGTCCTTGCCGTGGCCTTTATCGCGGTAGCAGTATTTGAGTTTCTCCTGAACACGACAAGGAATTATATCTTTATCCACACGGCAAACAAGATCGACGCGAAACTGGGGTCCAAACTCTTCAGACACCTCTTTGCGCTCCCCTTTGTCTATTTTGAGTCAAGGAAGGTCGGCAACATCGCTGCAAGGGTGAGAGAGCTTGACAATATCCGGGATTTTATCACGAACAAATCCGTGTCGGTCATCATCGACCTCTGCTTTTCCGTTGTCTTCGTGGCGGTCATGTTCCTCTACAGCGTCAAGCTGACCCTTGTATTTATTGCCTTTGTGTGCGTTGTGGGGACTCTCTACGTTACCGTCACGCCGGAACTGAGGAAGAGGCTTGAATATAAGTTCCAGATGGCGGCACAGTCCAATTCCTACCTCGTTGAGTCCGTCACCGGCATCCAGACGGTAAAATCCCTTGCCCTTGAAGGTTCGATGCAGAAAAGATGGGAAGAGAACCTTGAAAAGTACGTCCATTCGAGCTTCAAGCTTTCCAACATGTCGAATATCGCCAGGGCCTTTTCCGGCATGTTCCAGCGCATGATGACCATCACCGTTCTCTACCTCGGGGTAAAGCTTGTGATCGATAATCAGCTCACCATCGGCCAGTTGATCGCATTTCAGATGTTCGCCGGGCAGTTTACAGGACCCTTTCTCAGGCTTGTCAATCTCTGGAACGAGTTCCAGCAGGCGCTCCTCTCCGTTGACCGGATAGGGGACATCCTGAATAACCCGGTAGAGATCAAATCCGGCAAGGATATTACCCTGCCGAAGCTTGCCGGCGCCGTGAGGTTCGAGAATGTTTCTTTCAGATATACCCCGGATTCCCCGGACGCCCTGCAGCAGGTGAGCTTTGCCGTAAGACCGGGGATGAGCGTGGGACTCGTCGGCAGGAGCGGAAGCGGCAAGAGCACGATCACGAAACTGATCGAGAGGCTCTATATCTTAAGCGAAGGCGCAATATACATTGACGACATCGATATCAGGCACATGAACCCTATCTGGCTGAGATACAATATCGGCGTTGTGCTCCAGGATGACTATCTCTTCAGCGGGACAATACGGGAGAACATCATGCTGCCGAGACCCGATGCGCCGATGGAGGGTGTCATTGAGGCATCGAAGATCGCCGGCGCCCACCAGTTTATATCACAGCTCCCCGAAGGATACGATACGCTGGTAGGGGAACGGGGATCGACGCTCTCAGGCGGCCAGAAGCAGAGGATAGCCATTGCCAGGGCGCTGATAACACACCCCCGGATCCTCATCTTCGATGAGGCCACATCTTCCCTTGACTACGAGTCGGAAAAGATTATCCAGCAGAATATCAACAAGATCAAGGCCGGACGTACGATGTTCATAGTGGCGCACAGGCTATCAACGGTGAAGGATTGCGACCTTATTGTTGCCCTTGACCAGGGGAGGATCATAGAGACGGGCACCCATGAAACGCTTATGGAAAAGAAGGGCTACTACCACCACCTTTACACGCAGCAGGAGGCAGTGTGATGAGGCAGTCGATAGTCGATAGTGAATGGTATATAGTAGAAAGACAAAAGAAACAAAAGAGGATGTGAAGGGTGGCTCATCAAGATCGTATATCGAAAAACATGGAACATCCGTGAGGTGTAAGGGCATGAGGAGAAAACGCGAGGTGCAAAGAACATACTCTTTATTGTCATCGCGAGGAGCGAAGCGACGTGGCGATCTCAAAAGGTGGGATTGCCACGCCCTGCGGGCTCGCAATGACACATTCCCCACACATCTGACGTCTTTAATCCATCATGTTTTAACATTGAACGTTGAACATAGAACATTGAACGGGTGGGGTTTATCACCGGTATCCGGCATCGAGCGACGAGTAACGAGTAACGAGCATTAAGACAGGCGATGAATGTTAATTTATACAATACCGAAGGAAATCGGAGGAGGGTGTTGTGAAAAAAGAAAATTTCCCGCAAGGCAGTGAGAGTGTGCATAAGGGACGTTGGTAACTTTTGTAACTAACATGCTGCGGCCAAAGAAAAAGATTTCAGTTCACGGAGGAAGATAATGTCGCATAAGACACGCTTAAATATCCTTCACCATGTTGTACGGGCAACGTCTTATACCGAAACGGCACATCTGCCCGGCGCATCGCACGTCGCGGTACTAAAAATGATGAAAAAGGAGAATGGAGAGCTATGAGTAAGTTACGAGAGTTACCAACGTCCCTGTGTCCCCAGGTTCTTAAAAAGAGTGTTCTTAAGGTTGTTCTTCTCACTTTTTTTACATTATTCTTGTATTACCCGGTCTGGTTCTTACAGAAGAGGCACGTTTTTAATAACCTCAACTCACCGAAGAAGGTCACAAAAAAAATACCAGTGATTGCACTATTAATGATTTTATTTTGTACATGTGCTGCATTTTTTGAAGGAGCATCTAAAGAGATAGCCTTGTTGTCTCCTTATATTTCTTATATTTCTCCATATTTAATTTACATATCTATACTTATTGACGTTTTATTAATTTATCAAAGTTTTGTTGTGAGACGCATCTTATTAGATCATTATCAAAAATCAGAACAGATAACCATTTCTATTGGGGCTACTCTCTTTATAGGTATTTTCTATCTACAGTATAAGATAAACGAGTTATCGGAAAACAAAATAGAAGGATAATCAATTGAGTTCATTCCTTACAATTATCGTTCTTATTATATTTGTAGCATGTGTTGGAATATTGCTCAGAATCATATTGAAGAGAAATATTAAGGAAATTATAGATGACTTTATTAATTTACTGACCCATTTAATTCCTTAATTTACAGGATTGAAGTTATTAACAAAAACCATCAAGGGGGTATAAAATGTCACTATATACAGGGTTTTTTAATTATCTTATCAGAAAGATAATCTCGTCTATTGGAAGCAATGTTACTAAGAAGTTAATGAATATCATTGAAGGAGATCACATGGTCTCTGAAGAAGAAGAGCAAAAAATGCTGCAAGAATATCACCAGAAGTATGATGGAAGAAGTGTTACACCCAATGATCTATTTAATGAACCATATGTGCCTGGCCCATTTAATCTTATAAACCATTCATACGCTTTAGATAGTATCGCCCCATGGACGGACCTCTTCGATGATGCTGCTGCTGTTCTCCCTCCCAGAAGCGGCGTCCCCATTGTCCTTGACCTCGATGGCGACGGGGTTGAGACCACGGGACTGAACGATGGCGCATACTTTGATCATGACAAGAACGGTTTTGCGGAGAAGATAGCATGGGCCGGAAGCGATGACGGCCTTCTTGCCTGGGACAGGAATGGAGACGGTATCATCAATGACGGGGCAGAGCTTTTCAATGTCACCATGCCTGATGGGACCCCGGCGCAGAACGGGTTCCAGGTACTTACTGCCCTCGATGACAACAAGGACGGGAAGATCGATATTAATGATAGTGTATGGACTCAGCTCAAGGTATGGCAGGATATCGACGGTGACGGCTACTCCGCATCAGATGAGTTGTTTACCTTAGACGAACTTGGTATCCGGTCTATCAATACCAATTATAGCAACTCTACTTATGTTGACGAGAATGGGAACGAACACCGGCAAGTGGGGAGCTATACCAGAAAGGACGGAACGGTCCTCACCGCCACCGATGTATGGTTCCAGACAGACAAGACCTATACCATCGCCGATGAATGGCTCAATGTGCCCGACGATATAGCGGTCCTGCCCGGTCTTCAGGGGTTTGGAAACACCTATGACCTTCATCAGGCGATGGCAAGAGAAGCCCTTGGTGGCCAGCCCTCAGATGCCGGCTTGAAGAGCCTCGTTGAGCAGTTTATGAATGAGACTGATGTTACTGCCCGCAATACCCTCATGGAACAGATCATCTTCAGGTGGACGGGCAGTGATGGCATAGACCCTGAAAGCAGGGGTGGTTTTATAGATGCCCGGAGATTAGCAGCCTTGGAGGCGCTCTTTGGCGAGGCATACGCAGGGACTGGCGGGGCGGACCCGATCCAGGGAGCAGTACCCTTTCTCGAACGGTCTTATAAAGGGGTATTCGAGATGTACTATGCCCAATTGATGGCACAGACACACCTCAAAGATATCTACGATATGATCACCTACACGTGGGATGAAACCTCGCAGCACATAAAGGGAGATCTGAGCGTTGTCGCCACAGCCATACAAACCGCTTTAACAAACGATGAAGCAGCAGGTAAAGTGCTGTTGGGAGAATTTTCCCGTACTGTCTATGGATTCCAGGCAAAGGATATGCTCAATTTCATCATGGGATTCCGCAGTGCATTTACCGCACAGGGCGAGGACTTAACCTGGATTATCGACTCGGCGGGGAAAAATGTGATCACAGGGACTGCCGGCAACGATAATCTGTCTTCATCGGAAGTTAATGATGCAATAATGGGCGGCGACGGAAACGATTCCCTGTATGGAACGGTGCTGTATGGAAATGCCGGGACGGATTGTCTCTCCGGTACTGAGGACAGTGACATTCTCAATGGCGGTACCGGTAACGATTATCTCTACGGGGGAGGAGGCAGCGATGTTCTTGAAGGTGGGGAAGGTAATGATTACGTTGATGCGGGCGCAAGCCAGGACACAATAACAGGTGGCTTAGGCAACGACACCCTCTCTGGCGGTGGAGGCAGCGACACCTATCTCTTTAGCAAAGGTGACGGTCAGGACATGATCTGCGAATACGACGCAACGGGCACCGGCATCGACACCATCACGTTCGGTCCCGGCATCACAAAAGATGATATCCTCGTCACACGGAAAGACTATGACCTCATTCTTTCTGTCAACAACTCCACCGACAGCATCACCCTGCAGAACTGGTACTGCGGGAATGAATATAAGGTTGACACCTTTGAGTTTGCCGATAACACCATCTTCACAATGCAGGACATAGAACAGATGGCCGTCATCCGCGGCACCAGCGGCAATGATTACCTGTACGACTTCGATACAAACGACACCATCCACGGCGGCATTGGCAACGATTACATCCAGGCCACCGCAGGCGGCAGCGACACCTACCTCTTTAGCAAAGGTGACGGTCAGGACATGATCTGCGAATACGACGCAACGGGCACCGGCATCGACACCATCACGTTCGGTCCCGGCATCACAAAGGACGACCTTATCGTGACCCGCAGGGACTACGACCTCATCGTATCCCTCAACTCCACCGACAGCATCACCGTGCAGAACTGGTACTGTGGGAATGAATACCGGATTGAAACCTTCAGATTCAGCGACGGGTCAATCATGACAGGGCCTGAAGCTGAAAACAGGGCCGTCATCCGTGGCACCAGCGGTGATGATTACCTGTACGACTTCGATACGAACGATACCATCCACGGCGGCATTGGCAACGATTACATCCAGGCCACCGCAGGCGGCAGCGACACCTATCTCTTTAGCAAAGGTGACGGTCAGGACACGATCTGCGAATACGATGCGACGGGCACCGGCATCGACACCATCACGTTCGGTCCCGGCATCACCAAAGATGACCTTACCGTGACCCGCAGGGACTATGATCTCATCGTATCCCTCAACTCCACCGACAGCATCACCCTGCAGAACTGGTACTGCGGAAATGAATATAAAATTGACAGATTCGAGTTTGCCGATAACACCGCCTTCACAATGCAGGACATAGAACAGATGGCCGTCATCCGCGGCACCAACAGTGATGACTATCTGTACGACTTCGATACGAACGACACCATCCACGGCGGCATTGGCAACGATTACATCCAGGCCACCGCAGGAGGTAGCGACACCTACCTCTTCAATATTGGTGACGGTCAGGACACGATCTGCGAGTATGATTACGCAGGCGTTGATATAAATACCATCACGTTCGGTCCCGGCATCACCAAAGATGACCTTACCGTGACCCGCAGGGACTATGACCTCATCGTATCCCTCAACTCCACCGACAGCATCACCGTGCAGAACTGGTACTGCGGGAATGAATATAAGATCGATACGCTTGAGTTTAATGACGGAACATCCATGACACGGGCAGATATAGAGAGTATGGCAGTTGTAAGAGGTACCGATGCAGACGATTGCCTGAGCGGTTTTGATACCGGTGAAGTCTTTGATGCAGCCGCCGGAAATGATTATATCTATGGATACGGAGGCAACGACACCATTATTGGCGGTATCGGCAATGATTACCTCGACGGCGGTGAGGGCAGCGACACCTACCGGTTTTCTGTAGGCGACGGATCGGATATCGTCGATGACAATGGAATGGAGGGAGCAACGGATACTATCGAATTCCTTGGAAGTATCTCCAAAGAAAGCATCGCCTTCTTCCAGAGCGACAGTGATTCGGTTCTTGTCTGTGCGTATGGAGATCGTGACCGGATCACTGTTTACGATCAGAGCTTGCAGTATGACAGCATCGAGAGGGTACAACTCAATAACGGTTTCTTTCTTACCTCTGATGACATCAACCTCGTGATCCAGCAGATAACCGCCTATGCAAACAGTAACGGTATCAACCTGACAACAGTGGATGATGTGAAGGGAAACCAGGAGCTGATGAACATTATTGTACAATCATGGCACCAATGAATCAGTGAATAGTCGATAGTGAATAGTGAACGGTGAATAGTGAGAACCTAAGAGAATAGACAAGGCAAAGAGTCTTTAAGCTGATAGCTGATAAAGGTAGTGTGATCTATGAAGATATGGAACATTGAGCGGTTGAGCAACTTTTTCAGAAAGGATGATGCCCATGAGTTCAAGCCGGCCATGGCGGAGATCGAGGAGAGGCCGCCGCATCCGCTGGGGAGGATCGTCTTCTGGGTGGTTATCGCGACGATGGTCTTCTTTGGCCTGTGGATGTGCATCGGCAAGGTCGACGTGGTCGTTACCGCCAGGGGCATTGTGATCCCGGACGGAGACGTCAAGACACTACAGCCCCTCGATACCGGCGTCGTAAGCAGCATACTCTGCAGGGAGGGTGATTATGTGAGGAAGGACCAGGTGCTCATGGAGATCGACCCTTCGATCACAGCACCGGAACTGGAGTCAAAAAAGAAGGGCCTCCAGTTTCTGGAGATCGAGAAGCAGCGGCTCGAATCAACCCTGACGGGGAAAGAATTCAGACCCGTATCGCAGGGAAAGTATGACGAGGATTCCATCCGTACGCAGCGCGCGCTTTACCGGTCTTCACTATCAAGTCTCGCGAAGCATCTCGATGCGAAGAAGGCCGAGCTTGACCGGACAGAGGAGGAGATAAGGTCTGCGGAAAAGGAGAGAGAGTATAACAGGTCCCTCCTTGATGTTGCAAACGGTAAGGAAAAGAGGCTCCATGCCGTACTTGATATTATTGCCCGCGAAGATTACGAAAAGGTCCTCAACGATATCCTGACCTACCGGAATAATATCGAACAGGCCGAGGGGAAGCTTAAGGAGCTTGGCCACCGTAAAGAGGGGCTTGTAAGCGAGATAGCATATGTCAGCGAGGATTTTAAGGTAACAAACCTGAAGGAGTTCTCCGATAAACAGAAACAGTCCACGGAGATCAGGGCAGAGATCGAGAAGACGGCCTTCAGGAACGAGAAACAGAGGATCGTATCGCCCGTTGACGGATACGTGGCAAATCTCTTTATCCATACCGTCGGCGGTGTGGTAACCCCTGCCCAGAAGCTCATGATAGTGGTACCCAACGGGGCGCCGCTTACTATCAAGGCAACCGTCCTCAATAAAGACATAGGTTTTATAAAGGATAAGATGCCCGTTATGATAAAGATAGATACATTTGATTTTCAGAAATACGGCACATTAAAGGGATCCGTAAGAAACATATCGCACAACAGCATTGAAGATGAAAAGCTCGGACCGGTTTACGAGGTCTTCGTGACGCCCGTCGAGACCCAATTAACGGTGGAAGGCAAAAAGGTGGTGATGAGTTCCGGCATGAGTGTTACCGCGGAGATTACTGTCAGCAAAAGAAGGATCATCGAGTTTTTTATCTACCCCATTATCAAATATCTCGACGAAGGGATCAAAGTGAGGTGAAGACCGGTTAACCAAGATTATGCATTAGGATCAGCACAGCGTCGAGATGTCCCCACAAACACGCTCATACGCTCCAGCGGCTTGCATTCGCTCGCGTTCGGCTTCGGAACTTTTGCTTCGCAAAAGACCGAGCTTCCTCGCCTCACGACGGTTTGCTACAGGACATCCCGACGCTGTGCTGATGAATTATCCGGGATCAAGGATGAGCCTGGTTAAGCCGGCCTCGTATTGACATACGGGTTTGGTTTTTTTATACTTTAAAATTCTTATCGATTATCAATAAAGAGGATTGACTATGCGCATTCTTTTATCTGTTATCTTTTTGTTGCTCCTGACGTTCCCATGTTTTGCACAGGATCCTCATGGGCCGGTCCAGAGCTACAAATGCCCCGACGAGGTCCAGTGCAAACAGAGGATGTACAACAACTACGGGAGCGGTTCATCTGAACAGACTATCGGGACCATTCATAATGTCAAGTGCTGCTATAAATTCCCCACGGGTTGCCGTCCCTGGCACTGTGACGGGGATAAAACCAACCAGGAATACTGGTGGCCAAATGCGACGAGACCTTCCCGGAGTGCAAGAAAGACCACGCCGGGTACACAGACCCCTTCTGCACCGCGCACTTTAAAACTTATTTCTGATACACTAGAAGAGGATTAAGCATGGATAGAAAAAGCGGGCAGGGTGCGGTAGAGTGGATTGAGAGAAGTATCAGGGAGTTTGCAGGATCATCTCAAAACTCTCTCCGGAACGATAATAACGAGGTCGCCTGGGGCGAGCCTCTCGTGGGTTTTTCACGGGGTGACGATCCGCTTTACGCGCAGATCGCATCGATGATAGGCGACTTCTACTGGCAGCCGGCAGAGATATTCAACATCACATTTCCTCAAACAGATGTCAG
>JAQTNJ010000066.1:10007-14010 GCA_028713955.1 Syntrophorhabdaceae bacterium | reverse complement strand
CAGTTCGTCCTCGCTATGGTCAAGGGCGGTACGGACGGTAAGATCGCCGTGCCCCAGTTGCCTGGAGGCATCCACAAGCCTGTTCAGCCTTCTCGCGATCATAATGTTCCCTACGAACCACGCCGATCCCAGGGCAATGATAAAAGCAAGACACAAAAGCGTGATGTTAACGAATAAAGTTTTTTTGGCATCGGCAAGGGCTGTCTCCTCGGGGATGCCGACGCGCATAAAAAGGTATGGCGATGTGCTGTCTTTCAGGTAAAACCTTTTATAGGCGTTCAGGCGCTTTACTCCGTCGACCCCGACTGCCGTAAAAACCCCTTCGGCAGGACCACTCGTCATGTGCCTGATCATATGAGGCGAATCGATCACCCCTGCGTACTTTTTTGATTCCCGGGACCGGTAGAGCCGGATATGCTTGTGGTCATATATTCCAAACACAGACCCTTCCGGCAGCCTCGTCCTTGTAAATGCCTCAGCATAATGTTCAAGGTCAATGGCTACCGCAATAACACCCTTAAAGTGTTTCCCGGTATTGAATACAGGATAGGCAAAATGGATCACCGGTCGATGAATGATCCGCCCCACTGCATATTCACCGGCAGAAAAATTCTTTGTCCGCAGGACATCCTGGAAATATTTTCTATATCTAAGATCCATTGGTACAGTAGGAATGGCGGAGGAAGACAACATCCCCCTGGCATCGACGACAAAGATGTTCCCGTATAACAGATTCTGCTTCTCCAATTCCCCGAGCAGCCTGCTGCTCGCAGAAACTTTCAGGTTATATATGTCCGGGATCTTGACCAACGTCATGAGAAAGTGGCGGGCACTTTCAACGGCACGCTCATGGTCATATGCAAGACTGTGCAGGGCCTGCAACGCGTCATTTTCTGCCATCTTTATGTCATGGTGCTGACGATCTAATCCTGTATAGATAATGATCCCGATGGCAGGAAGGACCGATATCAAGACAAGAAAGATTAAATGGGCTCGTATGGATGTGAAAAATGAATGCTTCACCGTACCGCCTTAAAGTGTAACGTTTGGGCCTACGAAGACATACTCACATACAGATGCTCAATGTCATTAATGAATATGCATAAACCTTTCGCATGCCATTATAGCAGAAAAAACATTGGAAAAGAGTTTTATTTCCCGGGATTGACGATATCCCCGGAAAGGGAATAAGGTTTGACAGGCCTTCATTTTCCCGCTATCATCTTTTCCAGGGAGTCCCGGGACAGGAATGAACAATGAGCCAAAAATAACCGTGGGCATTATGGATCAACGGGTCGAGGTTTCCGGCCGTCTGAACGGCAATTTCCATGGGGATGGGTTCGGTCCACTGTCGGGCAGGTTTTCAGCAAAAACATCGGGCGGGATTATCGTGTTGAATGATGAAAATAACCTTTGTGTTGCCCGTTCTCCTTCGATCAGGCTCACATCGCGCAACGATTCTACGTTCACGCTTTTTCATGTGACCATAGGCATCAGTTTTCACTGGGAGAGAACCGAGGATCAGACATTTCATGGAGACCTTGTACTCCGCTCCCGCGAGGACGGAACGATGGCCGTCATCAACGAGATCCCCCTGGAAGACTACCTGAAAAGCGTCATCTCCTCTGAAATGAGCGGCGCCGCCCCTATTGAATTTTTGAAGACACACGCAATCATGTCACGCAGCTGGCTTCTTTCGACCCTCGATCGAAAAAAAGAGACAAAAAAAAGATCCGTAACAGCGGTGAAGATCACCGCAAACGAAGACGAGGTCGTGCGCTGGTATGAACAGGAAGACCACGACATCTATGATGTATGCGCCGATGACCACTGCCAGCGTTACCAGGGTATAACGAAGATCGTTTCCGGAAATGCGGAAGCGGCTGTCCGGGAGACCTCCGGAACGGTGATCATGCATCAAAACAAAATATGCGATGCCCGTTATTATAAGGCATGCGGGGGGATAACAGAGGATTTCTGCACTGCATGGGGAGATCGGGAGATCCCCTACCTTGTCAGCATAACCGACGCACCGGCACAATTCAATCCGGTCAGGACAGAGGAGGACGCCTTCGCCTGGATCTTCTCGAAGCCTGAGGCGTATTGCAACACAGATGACGCCGGTCTCCTTGTAAAGATCCTTCCTGACTTCGACCGGGAGACAAAGGGCTTTTTCCGCTGGAAGGTTGAATACACCCGTGAGGAGATAGAGGATATCCTGCGGGAGAAGTCGGGCTTTGATTTCGGGACCCTCATGGAGATCACACCGCTTCGTCGTGGTCCTTCAGGGCGGATCTCCAGACTTAAGATCGTCGGATCAAAACGCGCCATGGTCGTGGGGAAAGAGCTCGAAATACGGCGCTGGCTCTCCAGGAGCCACTTATACAGCAGCGCGTTTATAGTAACGATGGAGGGCAGCTCCCGCGGCAAAGCGGATCGGTTCATCTTCCACGGCGCCGGTTGGGGTCACGGCGTTGGGCTCTGTCAGATCGGCGCCGCTGTTATGGCAAATAAAGGTTTCAGCGCCGAACAGATCCTCATACACTATTTCCCCGGTGTGGAATTAAGGAAATTATATTGAATAAACGACGGTTTAAGACTGCTTTCATTTTGGGTGCGGGATTGGGCGTGAGGCTTCGCCCGCTGACGGAAAAATGTCCGAAACCGCTTCTCCCGATAGGCGGCCGCCCGGTCATCACCTATGTCATGGACCACCTCCTCGGAACAGGGGTTGACCGTTTCATCGTCAATACCCATCACCTTTCGGAAACCTACGCGCAAAAGCTTCCTGACAGGCAATGGCGCGGCGCGCCCATCACCTTTCGTCATGAACCGGTTCTTCTTAATACGGCAGGCGGGTTAAAGAACATTGAAGACCTGCTCAACGATGATGAAGCGATCATATGTTACAACGGCGATGTGATTACAGACCTTCCTCTGCGGAAACTGGTTGACGACCACGAAGAGAAGCGACCTGACGTCACCATGGCATTGCGGAGCAGCGGCCCTCTCCTCAACGTGAACATCAACGAACGGGGCGATGTCTGCGATCTCCGCCACAGGCTTGGCGATCCTGGAGTGCAAAGCTGCCTCTTTACCGGTATCTATACTGTGGAGACGTCGCTCCTCCGGCATCTTGAAGCAGGTAAGATCGAATCCGTCATCCCCGTATTCCTTAAAAGGATTGCGGAAAAACCTGGATCTGTCCGAGGGGTCATTATAGACGAAGGAGCGTGGCACGATATCGGCTCCATCAAAGAATACAGACGTCTTAAAGCTGCTATGGAGAATGGATGAACCCTATGATCGGTTTTGCGCGGGAGGCATTGGGGCTTTCAGGGTCCATTGCCGTGGAACTCATTCCCCTGGCGGGGAGAGGCTCCGACAGGGAATTTTTCAGAGTACAATTGAGTCACGGGGATTCGGCCATCCTTATCCATTACAACCCGAAACGTATAGAAAATACCTATTACGCGGACATCGCGGTCTTTCTTCATAACATACATATCCCTGTCCCCCGGCTGATCCGCCATGATCCGGACCGCTGTTTAATGTTGATGGAAGATATGGGGGATCGAGACCTCTGGTCGCTGAAGGATTCCCCCCGGGAAACCCGACGGGCCCTTTATCAGAAAACCCTCGCGATCGTTCACAGGCTTCACTCCTTTCCCGGAAAGGATTTTCCCTCTGACCGGGTGAGGCTTATGGAGGGCTTTGGTCCCGACCTGTACCGCTGGGAGCGGGATTACTTCAGGGACTACCTTGTAAGAGGCGTCTGCGGGATCAAACTTGAGTCTGCCATAGAGCAGGAGCTCGAAGCAGAGCTTTCCGCCCTTGCAGAGAGCCTTTCCGGGACCAGGCGCTGCCTCGTTCACCGCGACCTGCAATCCCAGAATGTGATGATCCGAGATGGAGAGGCTTTTCTCATCGACTTCCAGGGGATGCGCTTCGGAAGTCCCTTTTATGATCTCGGCTCATTGCTTTGCGATCCCTATGTAAACCT
>JAQTNJ010000066.1:2154-9907 GCA_028713955.1 Syntrophorhabdaceae bacterium | reverse complement strand
ATCCCGATAATCCTCGTTCCATAACGCTTCCGGAATTGGATTTCCGCAAGAGACTTGTCGAGGTGCGGAGAATTATTCCCCATGAAGATCTCTGCAATGGCAAAACGTTTTGACCCCCTCTCCGCCTTTCTTTCTTCAACCTGCTGAAAAAGGTTTTCTGCATTTTTTAATGCATGGGGTTCCCCCATTACAACAAGACGATCGCCGGGAAAAAACTGAAACTCAGGGTAAGGATCAAGATAAATCCTGCCCGCCCTGCCCACTGCCAGGATGGATATTCCTGCCATTTCCCGGGGATCAAGATTCCTGATAAATTTACCGGCAAACACGGATCCCTTTCGCAATCTGACCTCTTTCAGCGCAAGGGGCCAGTCAATATCTCCCGGAAGGAGATCGATCGCTTCGGTAAGCGAATCTGCAGCCTCTTCCGCAGCATCACTGAAGGGTCTGAGCACTACATGAGCGCCTCCGGACGAGTAGATATTCGCCTCTTCTTCATCCCGTGCGGAAAGGGCGATCTTCCCCTCATAACGCCGCTCCCTCAGGAGATGCAGTAAGACCATACTCAATTCCCTGTCCCTCACGGTGCTGACCACCCACGACGCGCAATTCAGCGGCAGGCTGTCAAGGAATTCAGGGTCCCCCACATCACCAAATATTACAGGCAATCCGCGGGATCTCCATGTTTCAAGCGCAACGGGGTCGAAATCAACGCCTGCAAACAGTTTTTTTCTCTCCAATAGATGCTGTGCAATACCGCTCCCGTAGTTTCCCAGCCCAATGAGCACTATATCCACCTCCGGGACGGCGCATTCCCGCGGTATTGACATTTCGCGGTACGGGTGCCCGCGCTCAAAGATCCTGAGAGGCGATGCAATCCATCTGTAAATAGTCCCGGAATAGATAATCATATACGTAGACATACATATGGTTATCACGCCCACAAGGGTAATGAGGCTCATCGCCTCCATATTGATGTGTCCCATATTGACTCCCAGCGCGGCGAGGATCAGGGAAAACTCGCTGATCTGGGCAACGGCAAGCCCGGCTAAGAAGCCTGTACGCCTTCGATAACCCATCACCCCCATAATGATCATGACGATCAGCGGATTACCTATAAGGACAAAAAGCGATAAGTAGATTGAATTCAAAATCTGCGGCCCTATGAGGGTCAATTCCATGCGGGCACCAAGATCGATAAAGAAAAAAAGGAGCAAGAAATCCCTCAGGCTGACAAGTTTCGCTCCGATCGTTTCCCGATATTGCGTCGAGGCAAGGGAGACTCCGCCGAGAAAGGCACCCACTTCCTTGCTGAAACCAAGATAATCACCCGCAGCGCCAAGAAAAACAGCCCACGCAATTGCAAACAATACAAGCAGTTCGTGGTTCCATGCAAGCCATTTTGTAAGACCGGGAAGGACATAACGCATCAGCAGGCCTACCCCTGCGAGAAAACCGATCCCTTTGCCGATTATAGAGGCAATCTCCGTAAATGTAACTCCCGTCTCTCCGCTGCCGCCTCCAATCGCCGTCAGCGTGATCATTGCGAGGATCGCTACAATGTCCTGGACGATAAGAAACCCCACGGCAATCCTCCCGTGAAGGGCATCTATCTCTTTCTTGTCGGAGAGCAGCTTAACTATGATGATAGTGCTTGAAAAGGTCAGCGCTGCGGCAATATAAAGCGAGGCAGTCCGGGAAAACCCGAGCAGGTGTACAATGAAAAATCCAAACAAGGTAGTAAAGATGACCTGTCCAATACCCGTTGCCAGGGCGACCCGACCCGTTGTTCTTATGAGATTAGGATCAAGCCTGAGGCCGACAACAAAAAGCAGGAGGGAAATCCCGATGTGTGCCAGCAGTGCTATCTGGTCATAATTCTGTATCAGGGAGAATCCTGAAGGCCCGGCAAGGATTCCCGTTGCGAGAAAAGCCACGATAAGCGGCTGACGCAATAACATACCTCCCACACCGAGGATGGTCGCGAGGGCAAGAATCGATACTATCTCGTAAAAGGCCTTCTCGTACACTGTATACCCGAAGAAAATTCTACCAGATCGAAAATAAAAAAACAAAGATACCGGATTATTTTTTCCGGACAGGTTAAATGTTACGTTGCAGAGAAAGATATTTCATGGTAAAATCTCTAATGCTACATGTCATCGCTTCCCTGTCCGCGCTTCTCCATCTGACCAGGAAATGCCCCAAGTGCGGGACTGCCCAGCTTTTTAAGGGAAAAAAGAAGGGTGACACCGTTATATGCAAACACTGCAAACACAAGTTCACAATAAACTGACATAAACAGGCGAAGAAAGGTCTATTGCCGTATCAGGAGATCTTCTGCGACGCAAGGAGCGCTGCGCCCAGCGCGGCGGTGATCTGGGGCTCGTCGGCAACAAGCACATCGATGCCGAGCTCGGCCCCTATGGCCTTTACCAGGCCGAGGTCCTTCGCGCCGCCGCCGGTGACGGCACAGTCCTCTTCGAGTCCTACCCGTGTAACAAGGGTCATGATCTTTGACGCCATGGCCTTATGTATCCCGGCAAGGATATCCCCGGGGAGCGCCCCCTCGGCTATGCGCGAAACAGCCTCTGACTCGGCAAAAACAGCGCATCCGGTCGTAAATTCAACGGGCCTGACAGCAGTGAGGGAGAGTTCGCTGATCTCCTCCAGGCTGATCTTGAGTATGCGGGCAATGACCTGGAGGAATTTTCCGCTTCCTCCCGCGCATTTTTCGTTCATGACAAAAAAGGTCACCTTCCCTTCATCGTTGACCCGGATCACCCTGCTGAACTGGGCGCCTATGTCGATCAGCGTCCTTACTGAAGGAAAGATATGGTGGATACCTGCGCCGTGGCAGGAGATATCCGTCATCGTCTCATCGGCAAAATCGACCATCCCTGCCCCGTAGCCGGTGGCCAGCGTATAACGGATGTCACCCCTGGAAAGATTTATCTTTTGAAGGGCCGCCTCTGAAACCGCCCTGGCCGAATCCTTGTAGTTTCCCCCTGAAGGCATCACTGCATGCGACCTGGCAACCCCGCCTTCACACACTACTGCCTTTGAGTAGCCGGAACCCAGATCTATACCGAGTACAAAGGCCATATCATCCTTCATTCGCCGGGAACCGGCAGCAAAAACCATTATTCATGAGAAGATCTTCGCCTCCTGCAGGCCCTCTTTGCTTCTCGTGGGCGTGTACCCGTCACGGAGGGCCTTCTCACATTTTTCTTTCCCGAGCAGCGCCGCACCCAGGGCACCCGTTATCAACGGTTCCGGCGGGACCAGAACGGGCGATCCGAACTTTGCCTCCAGTGCTCTGACAAGACCGATATTCTTTGCGCCGCCGCCGGTGACGGCAATATCCTTTTCTATCTTCAATTTGCTTACCAGTGAATATATCCGTGTCGCGATGGATTCATGGACGCCTGCGACAAGGTTGGCTACGGGCTCGCCATTGGCGAGCTGATTGGTCACCTCGTGTTCGGCAAAAACCGTACAGGTGCTGCTGATGGGTGTTGCCCTTTCCGCGGTAAGGGAAAGCTCGCCAAGCCTCTGGAGCGGGACCCCAAGGGAGTCGGCGATAATCTCAAGAAACCTTCCTGTCCCGGCGGCACACTTATCGTTCATGACAAAGTTCACGACCCTGCCGTCATTGATCCTGATGCCTTTGCTGTCCTGCCCGCCCACATCCACAATGGTTTTGACCGTGGGAAGGAGGCTGTGCAACCCCTTCGCGTGGCAGGTGATCTCGGTGATCTGCCTGTCCGCAAAAGGCACGTTTATCCTGCCGTATCCTGTTGCGACAATGTATGCAAGGTCTTCGAAACGCAGATTGGCCTGATCGAGGGCGTCCTCCATCACCTTATTCGCCAGTTTCCGGTGCTCAGGTCCTGTCGGTCCTATCAGCGAGGTCTCTATTCTGTCGCTGATAATGACCACCTTGGTCATGGTGGAGCCAATGTCCACGCCGGCGTAATATGTCATATCGGATTGCCTTCATTCATATAGCTGCTATTTCTGGGGCTCACGTTGCCCCCTCCACGAACAAAGTCCGTGGAGCCTCCCCCTCGCGCCCAAGAATGGGCTAAACAATATATACAACTTCGTTGCCTTCGTCCGGGTACCCACATAGTGGGTGTCCCTCGACGTACTAAAGTACGCCCGGGTACCCGCTTGCGGGTGCTATTTTTGAATACAATCCGATATAAATTTCCTGCCTTTCAGTTCTTCTTCCTGCCTCAGCCTTAGCCTTAGCCTGCTTTTTTAGCCCTTCCGCCTGTTCTTATACGCGTCCAGCGTCTCGATGAATGCGTCGATCCTGTTATGGGTATCGGCTTCATTGTAAGAGCTGATATCGACGATATCGCCTTCCATGATGAGGATGGGGATATCCCCGTAGACCTTTCTCAACACCTCTGCCTGGTGGATAATCCCGGCGTGCCAGCTTCTGCAGGAGAACGCGGAATGGAAGACCACGCCGTCGCATTTATAGTCTCCGATGTACTCGATGATCCGCGCGACCTTCGGTGTTGAGCCGGGGAGCTTGCGCGCCGCGTCGTACCAGTGGGTCCAGTAACGTACCCACCTCCAGGCGATATGCTCCAGCGGGTCATCGGTTTTCGGGAGATCAAGCCTCTCGATCTTTTCATGGTCACGGTATGTCACCTCAACGGGGAATACGGCGCCCTTGCTGTTAAAATACTGGAAATCACTCAGCGCAAACCAGGATGGCAGGCCGGCAGCCCAGATAATCCGGTACTTCTCCGGATTGGCCACGCCTGTCCCTTGAGCGATCTTCTGTTTCAGTTCCTTATTCAGTTCCACATAGAAGTCATAGGCCTCCTGTGTTCCTATGTTAAAGGTGATGGGGACCATGGTGTTCATCGCATCGCCCGTATCCATAGGGGTAGGGATGGTCTTGCGGAGGTCGTAGGTATCGACGAAGAGGTCCCAGGTCTTATCGGAGAGCTCGACGATTGCCGCGAGCCTATCCCAGTCCATCTTTTTTCCCGTTACCCTTTCGCAGAATCTGACCGTCTCGTGCAGTTCCTCGGTGCAATACTTCACGTAGAACCCCTCCTGCTCATGGTGGTCGATATTCGGGTCCCACGGCGGGTAGTACATGTTCGTGACGAATACCGGAACGTCTCTGAGGTAGTGCTGGAGGGCCTGCGGCCATTTGAACCTCGGGTCGCATAAGAGCTGGCCGTTGCCGAGTATCATGTCAGGACGTCCCATCCCTCCCCACGGAGCCCCCTCGGGCATTACACCGCCCAGTTCCTCGCGGATCATCTCAAAACCGATGTGACAGGTCGCGTAGGTGCAGAGCGAGCGGGAGAAGTTATCCGATTCTGCCTTCTGGAGGTACTTCTCGGCATCACGCTTTGCTGCGCATACACCGGAGAAACTCTCACCCCAGGCGGGTACGATGTCCATCGCCCTCATTATCTCATCCTGGCCGTCATGGATGAAGGCCTTGGCCACCTTCTTCCCTTCCTCCTTTGCCTTTAACGTTGCAGCGAGGTTGCCCCGCACGAATTTCGGTATCCCGGCAGCCGTCTGTGTTGCAACCGCCCTTCTCTTTTTTTCTTCAGCCATGTGCGTACCCTCCGTTATGCGATCATTTCCAGGAATGCCTCGATCCTGGTCTTCACCCGTGCCAGGGTGGATGTGGAGTATTCGTCCTCAAGATAGAGAACCGGGATGCCCGCCGATTCGATATAGCTCTTCATTGCCGGTACCTCAAAACCGTAAGGGTCGCAGTACTTGTAGATGAAAAGGATAGCGCCGTCTACCTTGAATTCGGCGATACGCTGCTTCAAATGACCAAACCGCGCTTCAAGGTTCTCCTCATATGTATTCCCCTCGCTCACGAAGGTCGTGGCGATCTTCAGCTTGCGCAGATACCGTTCCGCGATCCCCTGGAGCGGGTCCGCTGTCTCGTCGACCTCCGGCCAGTATATCTTCCCGCCTATCGACAGGTCGTCGACAACAAGCCATGCCCCGGCATTTTCAATGGTCTCGGCGATGGCTGTACTATCGACCTGGTCTCCGATGATCATGATCCTTTTTTTATTTCCGTCAGCAGGCGCCTTTCTCTGTTTTACCTCGCCAATAATACTTTTGATGAGGGCGCTCGATTCATCGACCGGGATACTCATAGCAGCCACCAGGACCTTCATCATCTCAACGCCCGAGATGAGCGGGGGAGTTGATTTTCTCAGCGCGTAGAGTTCCTTCATGAGCCGCCGGTTTTCATTGTGCGCCTTTATTGCCCGGGCTATTGCCTCATCGGTGATCTTTACCCCGAGAAATTTCTCCAGTGTGTCGATAAAAACGCGAAGGATCTCCTTCATGAATTCGATAGAGGGATTGTCGGTAACATGTGGGACATTAAGAAAGTGCCAGTAAGGGAGGTTGAGGTTGTAACTCCATACGTCGCTTGTCCTGTCCATGCTGTCACATTGGTGCGGCATGACCATACCGTCCATAAAGTTGAACCTTCCCTTGACAGCCGCATCAAACACGCTTCGGACAAAGGGGCAAACGATCGTTTCCATGTAGGCATCACCTCTTGAGATGGCCTCGTCCATAAAGCCTTTCAGTCTGAGCGGGACAACACCTGCGGCTGTTAATATCTCCACCGGTGTCAGCGCAGACATATAGCCTATCACCTTCCTGCCTTCCTTCTTTAATTCCTTTGCCCGTGACCCGTATTGCGCGTAATACCTGTCAGTCGCTTCCAAACCGTTATCGTTTTGTAATCCAGTCATATTCGCTCCTCTTATCCATCCCGGTTTTGATTATTGCGGCCGGGAGGTAATCTATAGCTGCTGCCGGTTGTGTTCTCCGGAAAAGACAACCTCATATTTGTATTTGTAAAATAATTTAAAATTTCTTTCGTGAACAAGTTTAACGGAACCCGGTCATATTTGTCAACACGACGTGGTTCCATCACGGGGAGCAAAGCAACGTGGTAATTCCATCCGTTGCGATTGCTTCTCCCGCGTAAGCAGGATCGCAATAACAGGCGGTGAAGTTTCAATGGTAAAAGGAAGGTTGTCCGGGAGGTCCGCCTTTTGCAATGCGGTCAGGTTATCGCCAATAGAATAAATGATTTTCCGGAGGATAGGCGGGAAGCGCCTCAGCGGACTCGTTCGAACACATATTGTCAGACGCTTCACCTCGCAGAGCAAGGGCAGCAGTAGAGCACCTCCGGAATGGATTCCGCATTGTATCGTATTGTCTCTTTATGCGAGCCCTACCACCAGTGTTGATAGATCGTCAAATATGATCGGGAGTCTCGCTTTCTTCATATCTCTGCCAACATCAAGATTAATTACCTTATCAAGGGAGATACAGCCAAAAGTTGCGATCAGTGCCCCTTCCATGCTGTTCCCATCGTGGTAAAAGGCTGAATGGACGACATCTCTTTCTTTTCCCGGAAATGCCTCGATTACACGGTTATTTACAGAACCGCAGCCGAACACTTCTATTAACGTCTTTTCTTCTATGTCCCATCTTGTTTTCATTTCACCCTCCTGTCAAACAATTTTCTAATCCTTAGAACCAAAAACTCCTTTCACAGCATCTCGTCAGGTTCGCCTTTAATACCATGCTTCTCATCTTGATCATAGTATAGCAAAGACCATGCCATATAATTTTCCCTCTTATAATCAGCATGTTAGATAATTTCGAGATACCTATCTGTTATATGAAACAGTTTTATACTGTTTTATTTCACAGTTAT
>JAQTNJ010000066.1:0-2054 GCA_028713955.1 Syntrophorhabdaceae bacterium | reverse complement strand
CGCCTCCCGCCTTTCGGGAGACTCTGCTTTCTGCTCTTCTTACCTTCTTCTCTTCTTCTCTTCTCATATTTATCTGTTATATTTCACAGAAATATATCTTGCATATTTTTTTGATAATATATAAACTGTTATTTATAACAGTTATTGGCGAATGGGTCTTGCATGAAGATAGACGAAAACCAATTTTTTAGAGAGATCACATTGCGTATCTGCGGAAGCCTTGACATCGAGAAGGCCCTCTGGAACTGTTACCTCTACACTACCAATATCATACCCGCGGATGAATTGATCCTTACCGTATACGATCCCGGCGCCGGGACGCTCGATGTTGTCGCAACAGCGAACAATAAGGGCGGCATGAACAGGGCGGACAAGGTCCCTATGCCCCCTGACCTTCAGAAACAATTGAATGAGCCCTCAAAATTTCCGCGCGTGAGGATATCGGACGATGTGTACCGGGATACAATAGTGGGGCTCGTTGCCGAAAGGTATCGTTGGCCTGATTCTTCAATTATCGTAGGTCGGCTCATCATAGAAAACAAGTTTGTAGGCTCCTTTATTGTCCGTGCGGACGGGAAAAACAGATACACCGAAGATGATGCAAAGTTGTGGTCTCTTATCAATGAGCCGGCCGCTATTGCCCTTGCCAACAGCCTGCGCTATCAGGAATTGATAAAACTGAAGGAGCTTCTGGCAGATGACAGCAATTATTTTCAGAACGAACTGCGCCGGGGTTTCAGCGAGGAGATCGTCGGCGCGCAATTCGGCCTTAAATCAGTAATGGATCAGGTCCTGAAGGTGGCGCCCCTGTCAAGCCCTGTTTTGCTTGAAGGAGAAACGGGAACCGGCAAAGAATTGATCGCCAACGCGATCCACAACTTTTCACCGAGGAATAACGAACCGCTCATCAAGGTGAACTGCGGGGCCATCCCCGATTCCCTCATCGACAGCGAGCTTTTCGGACATGAGAAGGGTGCTTTCACCGGCGCCATCTCTCAGCAGAGAGGCAGGTTCGAGCGTGCCCACAGGGGGACCATCTTCCTCGATGAGATATGCGAGCTCCCCCTCCATGCCCAGGTCCGCTTGCTGCGCGTCCTTCAGGAAAAAGAGATCGAACGCGTCGGCGGGACCCAATCGATAAAGATTGACCTGCGGATTATTTCCGCAACGAATAAAGACCTCCGGAGGCTTGTAGAGGAAAACCAGTTCAGGGATGACCTCTACTACCGTTTATGTGTTGTCCCGATCCGCATACCGCCATTGAGGGAGAGGAAGGTCGACATCCCGGCCCTTGTTGAGTACTTCATACGCAGAAAGTCAAAGGAGATAGGGCTGCATTTTATGCCGAGGCTTGTCCCGGGTACGATGGAAAAGCTCGTGGAATATGACTGGCCAGGAAATGTAAGGGAATTAAGCAATGCCGTTGAGCGGGCTATCGTCATCCACAGAGGAGAACCTCTCGGTTTCGAGGATATTGTCGGTATCAAGCCGGCAAAGGATGAACCGGGTAGTCATGGTCCGGGAGCAACCGACCTGAGCATGAAGAATATGGAGGTCCAGCATATTATGCGGGCAATGGAAATGGCCGGTGGGAACGTTGAGGGACCGAAGGGCGCTGCCGCTATCCTTCACTTGCATCCCGGCACATTGCGCAGCAGGATGAGGAAACTGGGTATCCCCTTTGGCAGGAAAGCAAAGACACAGTATGCCGGAACACAATAGGTCCGCTCAGGTGAAAGAAGATGAAAGACCGGAATAAGACGAAAAAACAACCCCCCACGGAAACGGCGGAGATACATCGCCGTTCGGAAAAAAAGGCAGTATCGGAACTCGAACACCAGATCATTGAACGGGAACATGCGGAACAAGCGCTTCACGAGAGCGAATTAAAATACCGCAGCATCTTTGAAAATGCCGTGGAAGGCATCTTCCAGAGTACGCCGGATAGTCATTTGATCGCCGTTAACCCCGCGATGGCCCGCATATTCGGTTACGCCTCTCCGGAAGAAATGGTCCGTGACGTTACCAACATAGGTCAGCAGCTCTATACCGAT
>JAQTNJ010000065.1 GCA_028713955.1 Syntrophorhabdaceae bacterium | reverse complement strand
AAATACAAATAATTTTTTCAGCTAACGGCGGAAGCAACAACTGTTCAATGTTCTATGCCTGTCCTCCGGTGCAGTGGCGGAGGGTTCAAGGTTCAAAGTTAGAACCGGAGAAACTAAAGGAGCGAGGAGAGAGGGAGATCGTGGATGCGGGTATGCGTATAAGCGTGGATGGGGGAAAAGATTGCAGCTCGGGGGGAGGAACGTGAGGCGTTAGGGGAAAAAGGCTAAGCTCTCCAAGGGCACGCGTCCACGTCCTGGACACGTTCTCGGTACGTGTCTAACAAACTGTATTTTATCGACATGTTATTTTCTCGTGTCGATGATATCGACATGTTATCGCGACAGCAAACTATACAGCGCTGTATTTAGGTAGAGGATTTCTTTTCCTATTTTGTGTGCCTCAAGAATACCTATCTTTTCCAGTTCCCGTAGATATTCTGCAGCGGTTTGACGTTTCGCTATCCTGGCGTCGATCAAAAACTGTCCTTTTGTGTAAGGCTGGTGGAAGAGCAACTCGATCAGCTCCTTCGAATAGACCCGAGCCGGTAATTCTTTCTTGGCACGTTCCGCTATTTTTGACATAAGCGCCCGTATTGCAAGAATTCGCTCGCGCGTAAAAACAGCGGTCTTTTCTATGCCATCCAGCATGTAGAGTATCCATGGCTCCCATTCACCATATTCCGTTACCCTTCTTAAAAGTCGATAATAGTCTGTCTTCTTCTCGATTATGTACTTGCTCAGGTATAGAACCGGGAAATCGAGAAGTCCTTTCTGCACAAGATAGAGAGTGTTCAAGATACGCCCTGTCCTTCCATTACCGTCTGTGAAGGGGTGAATCGTTTCGAATTGATAGTGTATGACAGCAAGCTTAATTAATGAGTCGACCAAATTCTCTTTATGGATATATTTCTCAAGATTGCTTAGCTTATCACGTATAATTCGTTCTCCCTCGGGAGGGGTAAAAACAATCTTTCCGGTTGAGACATTTTTGATCTTTGTACCCGGGGTATTCCTTATTCCTGACTTATTCTGCTTTATTATTTGATAGATTTTGATAAAGAGATTCGTTGTCAGCAGGTTGTTTTTCTTGAGCATGTTGTAACCTTCCCACAATGCCTCTCTGTAGCGAAGGACCTCTTTTGTCGCCGGATCTATCTGGGTTGTTGCAGCAGTAAATGCTCTGAACAGGGCATCTTCTGTAGTAATTATGTTTTCAATCTCTGAGCTTGCTTTTGCTTCCTGTAAAACCAACGAATTGATAAGGATAGACTGATTTGGGATCGTTTCTCCGAGACCTTTCAATTCTGCCAGCGCTCGCCCGGCGCTAATTGTTTTCTTAAGTATCGGTTTCGTTTCTATATCAACTTTCGGAGGCAAAAGGGGTAAATCGTTGTAAGGTTTTGCCGGATCAAATTTCATAGCCCAATCCTTTCAGGTTTTTCTTTATCTCAGCCTTAACCTCAGCCTGTCTTCTAACTCTCCTGCCCGTTGCTTACGCCGAACCCTTTGAAGCCATTCTATCCCTATGAAATCAAAAATACAAATAATTTTTTCAGCTAACGGCGGAAGCAACAACTGTTCAACGTTCTATGCCTGTCCTCCGGTGCAGTGGCGGAGGGTTCAAGGTTCAAAGTTAGAACCGGAGAAACTAAAGGAACAAGGGGTGAGGGAGATCGTGGATGCGAGGATGCGTATAAGCGTGGATGCGGGATGCCGGGGAGAACCGCTTTAACCTTTCACTTCTCACCTTTCACGGAATTAATATGTCTCACGCCCGTCACGCCTGTGCGTGATATGTTTTCCCATTGTGGGAAGTATATTGTACACAAATATTTTTGTGGGAAGCGAGCTAATGGGGTTAGGTCTTTTATCTTGCAAATGTGGGTATGGGCTATCTGTTTTCCTTTGCCAAAAGCTCGGACATCTGTTGATGGAGCAATGGGATCTTGTTCCGGACAACATCCCAGACGATATCATAATCTACGCCAAAATAATCATGGACCAGCTTATCGCGCATCCCGGTAATTGATCTCCATTCTATAGCAGGATAGCGGTCTTTTAGCTCTCCGGATATCTTTTTCGACGCTTCACCGATGATCTCTACGCTCCGGACAAAAGCCCGTTTTAATGTATCGTCCTTTAGAAATCGTTCTTTATCCAGATCTTTCGACTGACTCGCGAGGTACTCTGTTTCATCGAGAATATGCCGGACATATTCAAGCGACGAGTGCTGCATCTTCTACCTCTCTGAGTATATGTGGCCCAAGATAGGGGCTAAGCGATTCAGGGGTAACCAGCTCTATCCTGTGTTGCAACAATTCTTCCAGGAATAAGGACAACTTCATAAAATTATCGAACGTTTTCTGTGACGGTTCGAATTCTACGAGGAAATCAATGTCACTGTCCTTGCGTTGTGATCCCTTGAGAAAAGAACCAAACAATCCGATTCTCCGTACGCCTAACGTTTTGAGATAGGCGCCATTTTTTTCAAGGGCATTAAAAATATCCTCTTTTGTTCGTACCATATACTTACCTGTATCTTCACGATTTTACAGAATTCTTTGTTTTAAGTAAAGCGATTTCATAGAAGGGATGAAATACCCGGGATCAAAGCTTCAATGCGAGGAACGTGGGGCGAGGAAAAAACGTTCAACGTTCTATGCCTGTCCTCCGGTGCAGTGGCGGAGGGTTCGACGTTCAAGGTTCAGGCAAAATACAGAGAGAAACAGATGCTGGATGCTGGCCGGGCGGCAGTTCTTTTTTCAATTAAACGGATTTTTCCATCAGCAGCAACCTGTGCATTTTTTGCACAGGTTGAACCAGGAGACAATTCGCTGGTCTTGTAAATGTTTCTAATGTGCTTAACAATCACAGAACGATCCCTTTCAAAAAGCGCAGCTATCTGATGGGCGCCTAACCAGATCGTTTCTTTCTCCAGTCTTACATCCAGTCTGGTTTTCCCATCCTCGGTCTGGCAAAGAACTATCTCGCCTTCTTTCGTTGATCTCTGCAAACTCAGCCATAATAATGCCATGTTCGGTAAGTACAGGACCTTGAGAGATGAAGATCAGGAAAGCGGCGTTATCGTCCATCCCGAACGGGTCTTGCTGTGCTGCAGCACGTGGCCTTCAGGCGTGATCTCAAGATAGACCCTCCCGCCTCCGTAGACCCGGCACATCCCGGCGTCGATATCGATAAGGCTCGATCTGCGGGCGGTCTTCACTCCGTTCTTTCGTGTCGGTGTATGGCCGAATATCTGTGGTATCTTCGATGCCTCCTCTGAGGGGCTTATGGACGAGAAGTCGCACCAGAATATGCCGCCATACGGATCGTCCCCTCCCCTGTCGGGACCCACATAGAAGATAGGGTGCAACTCAGGGAAATCATCCCTGACCGCATCCCTTAATATTGCATTGATATGCTCGGACAGCAGGAACAGGTCGATCGTGCCGGATCGCAACCCCGGCTTGTCTGCCTTCATCTCATCCATGATGATGTCCCGTATGGCCGACCTGAGACCCGCATGGGTATAGAGCCACTCGCCGTCGGTATATGAGGCCAGTATATCGCCCCTCATGATCTCCTCTTTCAGCGCGTGTGCAAGGGACCGGGGATCGCTATAATCTGAGAACATGAAGTCACCCTGGAGGATCATCAGCTCATGGTTGCCGCACAGTCGTACCACCTTGCCTCCGGCTGCCGCTGCTTCACCTTGCAGGCCCTTCAGCAGCTCGACCGTTTCCAGAGAATAAGGCCCCCGGTCGATCACATCGCCCGTCTGGATCAGGATGTCGCTTCCGCCGCTCCAACTGCCCCGGTCGATCAGGCCTGCGTTTCCCAGGATCTCCTGAAAGCCCCCTATCTCTCCGTGGATGTCTCCTACGACGATCCGCCTTTTTTGTTTCAGATTTATATTCATTGCGAGCGCCTACTCATTAATATAACATACAGGACATTGCCGGCAACAGGGTGTCAGGGGCATAGCTGAGAGCTAAGAGCGGAGAGCGAGGGGAGAGGAGGGAGATCGTGGATGCGGGTATGCGTATAAGCGTAGATGCGGGATGCCGGGGAGAACCGCTTTAACCTTTCACGTTTCACCTTTCACGGGATTAATATGTCTCTCGCCCGCTTCGCTCGAGCCCGCAGAGGGCGCAAATCTGTGTGCTCTGCGTACCCTGCGAGAGATGCCCTGGGGTTACCTATACACATCCTTTCTATGCGCAATCGACAGAATCTTTACAATCTTGCGACCGTCGTCAATACCGTAAACTACCCTGTAATCCCCTGCCCTTATCCTAAAGTATTCCGTTTCCTTCAGCTTTTTAGCACCGACAGGCCCCGGACCTTTTTCTAAAGAGAGTATCTTGTTGCGGTTCTTCTTTTGTTCTATCGGAGGTAATTTCAGGAATTCTTTTTCTGCTTTTGGGACTATTTCTACAATATATCCCAATTAGATCCCTCGTTCTTTCAAAAATTCCCTGAATGGCCTGCTCTTGTTCTTTGCCCTGTTTTCCGCGATGGCTATATCGATCAGATCCTCGCGCAGGCGATTATCCTTTATAATTTCGCTGAGAAAAATATTCTGTTCCTTCTTCGGCATTGTTCTGAATGCCGTTAAAAAGACTTCAGCGGTCATACCCCCTGCTTTCATGTCCCCTACCTCCTAATTTCCGGCTTTGTCATTTCACTATTTGTGTATTATATCATACAGCGCCTCCGGGGTCACCTATGAAAAGAACAGGGATAGGATGTCCCTCATAGCAATGACCGGCACAACAGATGGAGGCGGGCCAGTGACGCCTGAAATAAAAAGGGGTTTTGGGGAAACCCCAAAACCCGCGTTGTTGTTGGTTGCGGGGACCGGATTTGAACCAGTGACCTTCGGGTTATGAGCCCGACGAGCTACCATTCTGCTCCACCCCGCTGTTGTGGCGATATACTAAATGAAAACCGATACAAAGTCAATACTATTGTATGAAGCAATGTGAAAGGTGAAACGTGAAAAGTGAAAAGTATTTCCCTTCACAAGATCAGCATACCGTATGGCGTAAAAATGGAAGGAGCAACTTGTCCAGGGTCCCTTATTTTATTGTCATCGCGAGGAGCAAAGCGACGTGGCGATCTATTGAATGAGATTGCCACGCTTCGCTCGCAATGACTACAAGGAAAAAGGCTGGGGCTCGATTTTCGATGATCGATTATCGATATTCAAAACTGACTGCCGGATACCCGATGCTGGTCAGAGGAACCAAATGAACTCAATAAACACTAAGAACGCAATAAACGGGGCTCATGGCTGATAGCTGACTACAGGTTGCGAGATGCGAGTTACGAGGTACGAGAGACGCGTTATTTTTCTTTCATCGTCCAGACGCCGTCCCAGGTCTCCTCAGGCGGGTTCTGGAGAAAATATTCGCAGCGTTCGAGGCACATACGGCAGAGGCGGTCATGCCCGTTCAATATGAGGGCCTCATTGAACTTCCTGATGCCCTCCTGCCATCTTGTCTGCCTGTAGAGTGTTATCCCCTCGTGGTACAAACCGATGACTTCCTTCAGGTTCGCGAAAGACTTTTCGTCGTGGTAATCGAGGATCTCATAGACGGTAACGGGCTCGCTCTTGCCCTTTACCCGCATACGGTCCACCTCCCTGTAGAGATAATTTCCTTTCAACTGTCTGAAGGTGAACTCGCTGATGAGGATGCTTGAACCGTAATACTTGTTGGCGCTCTCAAGCCTGGAGGCAAGATTGACACCGTCGCCGATGACCGTATAATCCATCCGCTTCATGCTCCCGATGTTCCCTGAAACGATCTTGTCGGTATTGATGCCGATCCCGATACGGATAGGATCTTTCCCGATCTTTATCCTTTCTTCGTTGAATATCCTCAACTCGCGCAGCATCTCAATCGCCGCCATTAAAGCGCGGTCGGCATCTTCGCCGCTCGCGAAAGGAGCGCCGAAGACAGCCATAATGGCATCGCCGATATACTTATCGAGCACACCGCCATACCGGAAGATAATATCGACCATGATGGTGAAGTATTCGTTCAGCATGCTCACCGTTTCATGGGCGCCTATCTTCTCGGAGATGGAGGTAAAACTCCGGATATCGGAAAAGAATACCGTTGCTTCCTGCAACTGTCCGCCGAGCATCGTATCGCCGGCCTCGAGGAGCTTGTCGGCGACCTCTTTCGTCATATACCTTGCCATCGTGCTCTTGAGCCGCTTCTCTTTCGTCAGATCTTCAAAAACCAGCATTGATCCGATGGGCACGCCTTTCACGCTGATGAGGGGCACGATCATCATATTGACGGATACCTTCAGGTCCTCATCAAGAAAAAGTTCTGTATCCATCGCAAGGTAAGGCTGGCCGGTATTCGTTACATCGTCAACATGCTCAATGATCCAGTTGTTGTTCCCGGAAAAATAGTCCGTCGCGGAAAGGCCCATAATACCCTGCAGCGTAACGCCGAGGATCTTCAACGCGGTCGAATTACATTTTACGATCCGCTTCCTGTCATCGAGGGTAATAACGCCGTTGGTCATACTTTCGAGCATGCTCTCGTTGTAGTTCTTCATGTTCAGGACATCATCGAAGAGCTTTGCGTTTTCAATGGCAATAGAGGCCTGCGCGGAGAAGGCCCTGAGGCGGTTTTCGTCCACCTTTGTAAACGGCCCTCCGCGTTTATTGAGCACCTGCATAACACCGATCTTCCTGCCCTCTTTGTTCTTCACGGGCATGGTGAGGATGTTCCTTGTTGTGTAACCGGTCTTCTTGTCAACCTCGGGGTTAAACCGTTCATCCTTGTATGCGTCGGGGATATTGATCGTCTCGCCGGTTGTGAAGACTGTCCCGGCTATACCGAGATGACTGGGGAAGCGAATCTCTTTTGTTTCAATGCCGAGGGCGACCTGCGACCACAGCTCATCGGTCTTTTCGTCGTAGATAAAAAGGGTGCTCCTGTCCGCGTCCAGCATATCTGTTGTTGTCTCCATGATCCTCGCGAGGAGCGGCTGGAGCTGCAGCTCGGAGGAAATGGCCGAGGTGATCTCCAGAAGCTGTGATTCTTCCTCTTTTGCCTTCTGGACCTCATCGAAGAGCTGAGCATTCTGCAGGGCAGCGGAGGCCTGGGACGTGATCGCCTCAAGGAGCGACAGGTCCTCATCGTGAAAATTCTCGTTTTTCTTGTTGAGCAGCTGGATAACACCGATGGTCTCATTGTTTCTGGTCCTGATCGGCGCGCAGAGGATATTGTTCGTCCTGTATCCTGTCTTTTTATCGACCTCGGGGTTAAACCGTTGGTCGGAATAGGCGTCATTGATGATGATCGGCTCACCGCTCGTGAATACCGCCCCTGCTATCCCCGCGCTGTTAGGGAACCTGATCTCGTTCACCTGTTCCCCCTGCAGTATCCTTGAAAAGAGCTCGTTTGATTCCCTGTCATTCAAAAAGAGGGTACCCCTGTCGGCATTTATAGCCTCCGTGGTAATCTCGATCATGCGACTGAGAAGTACGTTCAGTTCAAGCGTGTCGGAGATCTTTTTTGAAACTTCGAGGAGCGCCGTCAGTTTGGCGAGCACATCGGAGATCTTAAGAAGAAATTCTTCACGGTCCTCTTCACTGAGACCGTCGAGTATCGTCTTGATATCTTCCTGCTGGAGCCTTCGCTCCAGTATCCTGTTTACAATATCGAACTTCATATCCATATCCGGCCTGTCCGGTGATTATTATATATCAGTTGGGACTGTATTTGAAAGGGTAAATTGACCTGTCAGCCCGATATGGTATAATACGAAACCGCCAGTCTAAGGAGTGAATAACTATGAAAACATTGTTTGCATACACAATCGGAATTGTATTTCTCACCGCATCTGTAATCCCCGCAATGGGTCAGGAAAAGGTCGATGCCAGGGCTCTATTTGAGAGCAAATGCAGTATCTGTCACAAACCGGACAGGGCAACATCGAAAAAGAAGACACCCCAGGAATGGCAGGCTACAGTAACAAGGATGAAAGATGTCCATAATGCTCCCGTTAGCGACAAGGAGGCGGCGATCATTACCGGCTACCTCAGCGCGAATTACAGCAAGGAACCTAAAAAATAGTATTGCTTATCCGAGAAGCAGCCTGATCACCAACAGGATGATCCCTCTGAAGAAGTTGATGACGGGATTAAGGATGCCGAGATAGAGCAAGCCTATGATAATGAACATCCCGTATGGCTCAAGCCGCTGGAGGGAATACTGGAATCGCTTCGAAGTAAAACCCATGAGTATCTTTGACCCATCGAGGGGTGGGATCGGGATCAGGTTAAATGCCGCAAGCATGATGTTGATCTGCGCCGCATAATAGAAAAGAAAGAAGACAGGGGTATTCGGTGCGGGCGCCACAAGCCTGAGAAGCAGCATCGAGAGGAAGGCGAGGATGGTATTCGCTACGATACCCGCAGCAGAGACAAAGATAAGGCCCATTCTCTCATCGCGGAGGTTATTGAAATTGACAGGAACAGGTTTGGCCCATCCGAAACCGATGAGGAAGAGCGCTATTGTCCCGATAGGGTCAAGATGTTTTCGCGGGTCCAGGGTTAACCTGCCAAGCCATTTGGCTGTCGAGTCCCCCATCTTATAGGCGACCCACCCGTGAGCAAGCTCATGGATGATTATTGAATAGAGCAGCGGTATCGCCACGAGAAAAAAGGTTAAAGGATCATGAAAGAGTAAACGAATAAGTCCCATAGGTAATGGACACAAGTATCACATAAGCGGACCGTAAAAGCAATCCAAAATGGCAAGGAAAGCTCCCGCATAACCTTCGATGAACATCAATCGCAAATAACTGTGATTGACAAAAATATATGTCCGTGATAAAAATGAGAATATTGGTAAACTGTAAAAGGGGTTTTCAGAAAATCGCATCTTGTCGAAATGATTATCACTATTTCCACATCTTTCAAAGGAGACAGATTGCTTCATGAGCCAACATAACGACGATATCCCTCAGTTACCGGGTATAGACTTAGACGCGACATTCGGCGGGGCATCGATAACGCGTTTCCGGAACGCCATTATCCGTCACCTTGAGCTTATCTTTGTCCTGATCATAGCCTTTTTGGTGCTCATCCTCTTTTTCTTTATCCCCTATAAGTTCGCCTTTCTGAACCTCTTCTATCTCCCCGTCCTCCTTGCCGCTTATTTCCTCGGAAAAAATAAATCCCTCCTCGCGAGCCTCCACATCATACTTCTCGTTGCGGTTACTGCCCTCATCCGGCCTGAGTGGTTCACCAGCCCGGGAGTAGTATTGAGCACTATGGTAATGATCACCATCTGGGGAGGATTTCTCGTCCTCACCAGTATCATTATCGGTTCCCTGCAGGAACGCGTATCAAAGGGTTTTGCGGAGACGCGCCGCCTCTACGAGGAACTGAAGAGAAGCCGGGTCATCGAAGAGATGAAGGAAAAGGTCGAAAAGACCCTTTATACCACCATGGACCCCGTTGTCGCGAAACTTGCCACTGAAGGCAAGCTCCGCATTGAAAAACGCGAGATAACGATCATGTTCTGCGACCTCACGGACTTTACCACCTATTCAGATCAAAACGCGCCTGATATCGTCCTCGATGAACTGAACAGGTTTATAGGTCTGATAGAACCGGTCATCGACCTGTATCGCGGCCACATCGACAAATACATGGGTGACGGCGTCATGGTCGAGTTCGGCGCACCGATAGATTATGCCCAGCATGCCGTCATGTCCGTTCTGGCCGCTATCAAGATACAGGAAAGGCTGAAAGATACTGCCATCCCCTGGCGCCTCCGTATCGGCATAGCGACAGGCAACGCTATCGTTGGAATGATGGGCGTCAACAGACAGGCATACAGCGCCATCGGTGACAAGGTCAATGTCGCAAAGCGCCTCGAAGAGATCTGCGAACCGGACAAGATCTATATCGATGAGGTCACCTACCGGATGGTTGAACCCTTTATCAATGTTGTCAAGGTCCGTAATATGAGTTACAGCCGCCAGTCAGACAAAGATCTGCTGGAACAATTAAGGGTCTTCGAAGGGAGGATGGTAGAGGAAGGAGAGAGCGCTGACCTGCTTTACCGGATGGGGAAGGTACACTTCGGACTACACGACGTTACCGCGGCAATCTCCTGTTTTGAGCATGCCCTGATCATGGACCCCGACTCCACCGAGATACGGCTTGCATATGCCGACGCAAACCTGAAAAAGGATGAATACGAAAAGATCCAGTTAAAAGGCAAGCTTCACAAGATATCGGTATTCGAGGTAAAAGGGGTTAAGAGCAGGTGGCACGATCCGAATATTATCCCTCCGTCATTGGTTGCAAAATACCGTGATGTAGAGGCAGGTATCAAGGCGCCTTTCGATGCAGTGCTCGCCGTGGAATCGCTCGACGGCTCCATCGGAAGGGGACTCCTTACCGGCATGCTCTCCTACGCCATAGCGGACCAACTGAGATTAAACGAAGATCTTAAACAGACGATCCTCCAGGCAGGGCTGCTCCAGGATATGGGCAAAGAAGCTGTTCCCCATCATATCCTCAACCGGCCTGCAAGCCTCACAGAACAGGAGATCAAACTGATAGAAAAATATGTTATCGAGAGCGTCGCTATATTAAAACGCCTTGGGTATGTGGATGAAACACTCCTCAATATCGTCAAGCACCATCATGAATTATGGAACGGCAATGGTTATCCCGACGGACTTGTGGGAGAAGCGATCCCGATCGGATCCCGTATAACGGCCATCGCAGAGGTTTACTGCGCGATGACGTCATGGCGGCCGTATCGCGGTTCATGGGATGTCCGCCTTGCCGTCAACGAACTGCGGAAAAACACCGAAAAGGGTTATTATGATCCGGAGGTGGCGGAAGCCCTTTTTGAAATTCTCAAACACGATACAACAGGTTAAATAAAGACCATACGCTATACTATCCTGACTCAGGAGATATACTATGGCACGACTCAAAATGGGAGAGGTGTCTGCCCGGTATGGTTGGATTATTGAAATTACTCCGTCATCCCTGGAGATATATGCAATGGTTCTGAAAAGATGCACAATGACTTCGATGTGCGCTATTGTCGCAGTGTCAGCATTAATCCTTGCGGGCTGCGCAGGTTTCCTGAGACCATAAACTATTCCGTATATGATGACGGAGTTGAAACCTCCTCTGAGACAGTCCAGTATGGTAGCGGTGGACCAAAGATAGTCTCAGAAAGCGGTCTATCTCCCGAGGTTGCAAGTGGTTTCAAGGAAGCACAGGACTTGAAAGAATTTGGACTCGACGTAGCCCCTTATTCCGATTAACAATCACCTTCCCTTGAGGTAGTCTTCGTTCCCTTTACACACATGGCATCATCGCCAAGGGCTTAAGCGACGCGGCGATCTAAGGATATAACCTATTAATGAGATTGCCGCGCCCTGCGGGCTCGCAATGACAAAACGCCGCGCTACGCTCGCAATGACACTACGCCGCGCCCTACGGGCTCGCAATGACAACAAGGGAAAAGACTGATAGCGAGAAGAATCAGGCTAAGGTTAACGGGATTCATCGCTGACTGCCGATAAAATAATACTTGACATGTCATTGTAATTTTATTAGAAATAACAACACATTAGGCTATTAGTTGGGGGAAGCTTAAAACAAATTAGTACATAGCCCGTTCACAGGCCAGAGGGGAAGGCTCCAGGGGCCGGGTACCCGCTTGCGGGTGATGTGGAGGGGGCGACCGGGTACCCACGAAGTGGGTGTCTCAGTAATAGTCATCCGGGGGGATGCGCGCTGAACACAATAATCAGAAAAGATATCCTGACTAAAAAGGCATTTCAGTTGTTGCAAATGCTCTTTAATGCTCTTTGTTCGTTAAAGTGGAGGAAAGGATGAAAATTAAGATTCTTCTTGCCGAAAACCAGAATATAGTAAGAGAGGGTCTTTGCTCTCTTATCAATAAACAATCTGATCTCGAATTGGTTGGAGAGGCAAAAAACGGACGTACGGCAATCGACCTCGCAAACAAACTTCTGCCCCATATCGTCATCATGAACCTGCAAATACCGGAGCTTAACGGTGTAGAAGCCGCGAAATATATCAATAAAAATCTGCCCGACATCAAAGTAATTGCCCTCACAGGATATTGCGACAACAGGTTTATGACCGAAATGATTAAGGCAGGGGCGAAAGGGTATCTTGATAAAGATTGTTCATTTAATGAGCTTATCCATGCCATCAATGTGGTATTTGAGGACAAATTCTATCTGAGCCCGACGGTAACAGGCGGCGTGCTTAAAGATTATCTTGCATACTTAACGGGAAAGAAGGCTCTCCCGGTTGATAAACTTACGCCCAGGGAACGTCAGGTTTTACGATTAATCGCGGAAGGAGAGTCGATGAAACAGATATCTTCACATCTCAATCTAAGTGTAAAAACAGTCGAGATCCATCGCCGCAGGGTCATGGATAAACTGAACATCAACAGTGTGGCTGAGCTTACCAAATACGCCATAACCGAGGGTCTTATCCCCTTTGATCTGCAATACTCTGCCTTTCACCAATCCCTTATCAAGCATCATCCATTGGCTTAATTCAAATACTCCATTTCCCTGATAAGTCATCAGGATTTGGTTTATTTACATCCTCATTCAAAATATACAAAAATCTATCCGTAGTTGAAGTCTTCCTTTACACAAACAGATTCCTTCGGACAACAAGGCCGCGCCGTGATGGGGCATACAGGGCGGTAGCCTGTCCTGTACACCCGCCGCCCCATCCAGTACCAGGCACCATCAACGACCCAATGAACAACCAGATGCAGGAGGCAAAAAATGAGATTCAAATCCATTCTTTCTTTAATCCTTTTGACCACCTTATTGCTGTTTATTGTCCCCTTTTGCGTATCTCAGTCCTATGCAGACGTTCTTGAACGAAATCAGATAACAGAGACGATCACGCAAAAGAAAGCACGCTGGTCACCGCGGGATACGTCTCTTTCCCTGCTGGACCGGGAGCAGAGAACGAAACGGTTTGGATCGGTCATTCCCACGCCAACGGGCACCGAAAAGATCATCATCGCCCCTGCGGTGAGCATGCCCCTGAAACTCGACTGGAGGAACTACGACGGCAATAATTATGTGACACCGGTCAGGGATCAGGGCGAATGCAGCGCCTGCTGGGCATTTGCTACAACCGCCGCTCTCGAAGCAAACATACTTATTACCGGAAATATGCCGGGCACACCCCTTGATCTGTCTGAACAGGCGCTTCTATCGTGCAGCGGGGCCGGAAATTGTTATGGAGGCTGGATAGACTTCGCGTCTGATTTCATCCGGGATATCGGTCTTCCACAGGAGAGTTGTTACCCATATATGTCCACGGACAATTTCTGCTCAAGTATCTGTCCGGAATGGCCGGGCAAGGCCCACAAAATGAGTGACTGGTACCGGGTTGATCCCACCATCGAATCCATCAGGTACAGCCTTTACAACTACGGTCCTCTCGTCGTCCTCATGGCGGTTCATACCGACTTCTTTTATTATGGGTCAGGGATCTATACGCATACATGGGGGACTCGTGAAGGTTACCACACGGCCCTTATCGTCGGATACGATGACGAGGAACAGTGTTTTATCGTCAAGGACAGCTGGGGCACAGACTGGGGAGAGGATGGTTATCTCAGGATCGCGTACAGCGAGATAAATAGCGAGACTATATTCGGATGCTATACGATCGCGTATAAAAATGATATCCCTGAAGGATTTCCTGTGATCGACGGCATTCCGCGTAATACCGCCGGCACGGGTAAGGATGCCGCAGTAAAACAGGGGGTCCTCGCGTTATCTTGTCTGGCAGGTATCATCAGGGATATATCGGGCAATGCGGTAGGCAACGCAGGTATAAAGGTCGGGAAGTACTTCGCCACAACGGACAGCACCGGGCAATACCGGTTACCTTCGATCCCACCGGGAGATTACATTCTTACCATCTCAAGAAACGGCTACTCCACTATCAGCAGGAATATAACGATCCTCCCCGGGTCTTCACTGACGAAAGACTTTGTTCTTGCTGGCATCGCAGCCGGCAGTATAAAAGAAGGAAAAATGGATGGTGCAACT
>JAQTNJ010000064.1:8833-14224 GCA_028713955.1 Syntrophorhabdaceae bacterium | reverse complement strand
TACGGAGAGTTTTACGTGCAGCGGATATAATAGATGGTAGAGCATTTACGTCAGCGCCTCCACGATCTCTTCCATTTTCGAAGCCCGCGAACCCTTTACAAGGATGACATCACCCTTTTCAGCCTTTTTTTTGATGAAATCGATGAGATGGTCTTTATCGTCGAACAACCGTGAACGTTCGTCACCAAGCTCCCTGAATGTTTCCTTGATCTCCTCGCCGATCAGGGCGATGACCGGTATTGGGCTCTCAGAGAGAATTCTGCCGAGTTCCCTGTGATAATGGCTGCTTTTTGACCCCAGCTCCTTCATATCGCCAAGGATCGCGATCCTTTTTCCCGTGGCAGGAAGTTCGAGAAGGGTCTTGATCGCCCATTCCATGGAAGAAGGATTCGCGTTGTAAGAGTCATCAACAATCGTATATCCTTTTTTAGCGGCAACAGGTCTGAACCGCATTGAGTATGAACTGAAGGTCTCGATGGATTCTTTGATGCGGGCCGGTTTAACCCCTATGCTGTAAGCAATTGAAGAGGCGGCAAGGATATTATAGAGGTTGTGTCTCCCGAGGAGATTTGTCTTTGAACGAACACTGTCGCCGGGAAAATGAAGCGTGAAGACAACGCCCTCCCAGCCGAGGTTCTCGTCAACAATGAGACGAAACGCAGCGTTGTTTTCTATCCCGTATGTGAAGATGTCGTGCCCCTCGTCTTTATAGCGCGGGAGGATGTAAGGGTCATCGGCATTGATAAATATCTTCCCGCCTTCTTTTGTAAGGCGGAAAAGATCGAGTTTTTCTTCCAGCACCCCCTCGATATCGCCGAGGCCTTCAAGGTGAGAGGGGTTGATGTTGGTGATAAGCGATATATCCGGTTCTGTCGCGCGCGCGAGCCGGCCGATCTCGTCCCTGCTGTTTGTCCCGAGCTCGAAGACGCAAAACTCCGGGTTCCCTTCGATGGAGAGAATGCTCCTGGAAACGCCGATGATGTTGTTATAATTCTTTTCATTGAAATGGATAGAGAAAGCCCTCTGCGCCATGTCGACGAGCATCTCCTTCGTTGTTGTCTTGCCGTTGCTTCCCGTGATCGCGATGCAGGTCGTCGCTGTTGTTTGCAGCTTATATTGTGCAAGGTCGAGAAGCGCCTGCTCCGCGTCTTCTACGAGGATAATCGTTCCCTCCAGGGTAACGCAGAGCGCTTCCCTTTCTTTTTCACAGACGGTCCCGCCGTTGGATCGTTCATAGGCGTCAAGCAAAAACATGTGTGCGTCGAAGGTTTTTCCGGTGATCGGTATGAAGAGCTCGCCGTCGCCGATAGTCCGCGAGTCCGTTGATATCCCCGTAAAGGTCTTCTTTTCGACCCTCAGCAACGTGCCTTTCACAGCTTTCAGAATCTCGTCAAGATGCCACATTGAGAAACTCCTCGATGACTTCCCTGTCGCTGAAATGCAATATCCTGTCGCCTATGAGCTGGTAATCTTCGTGGCCCTTTCCTGCCACGAGAACGACGTCATTCTCCTGCGCTGCCTTGATCGCCTCATGGATCGCCTCTTTCCTGTCCTCGATGGCCCTGAACGGTTTGTTGTTAAAACCCTTTTTGATGTCTTCGATGATATTCTTCGGGTCTTCGGTCCTCGGATTATCGGACGTTATGATCGTAAGATCGGCAAGGTGAGCGGCAATGCTGCCCATGATGGATCTCTTCGCGATATCCCTGTCGCCGCCGCAGCCGAAGACAACGATTAGTCTTCCTTTTTTCAGGCGGTTGAGGAGGGCAAGCACATTCCCCAGCGCATCCGGTGTATGCGCATAGTCTACAAATACTGAGAGGCCTTTCTGATCCCGTATCCTTTCGAGTCTCCCCGGGACGCCCTCCAGTTTCTCTATGCCCTTTTCAATGTCGGCGTAAGGGATGCCGGTTACATGGCCGTACAGGCAGGCAGCAAGTATATTGGAGGCATTAAAAACACCTATCATCGGTGAAGTCAGCGCAACCTTTTTGCCCATGAGGGAGACATCGAGCTGTAGTCCGTCGATATCCTCTCTGTAGCCGAGAAGGTGCGCGTCGGCATACCCCTTCGTACTGTATGACAGCGTCCTGGTCGGTGCGGCGATGATGAAATCCCTTGTACTCGGATCGTCAATATTCAGGATCGCGAACTTCTGTTCCTTCGAGCTCTTTTGCAGATAATGTTCAAAGAGAAGCCTCTTTGCTCCTTTATAGCGTTCAAGGTCTCCATGATAGTCGAGATGGTCATGGGTGAGGTTGGTAAAGATGCCAATATCGAAATCGATGCCTTCGACGCGCTTCTGATCGAGGGCATGGGAGGAAACCTCCATTACTACAAAGGTCACGCCGGCGAGATGCATATCCTTTAAAAGACTGTGGGTTTCCGCGGCCCCTGGCGTGGTGTTCTCCGCCTTTAAAGCCTTGCCGTCGTATCTGTATGAAATGGTGCCTATGACGCCTGCCTTTTTACCGGCATGTTCGAGAATGGACTCAATGAGATATGTTGTTGTTGTTTTTCCGTTTGTCCCTGTAATGCCCGCGATATTCATCTGTTTTGAAGGGAAACCGTAGAACGTCGACGCGGCATCGCCGAGGGATGCGGCGACATCTTCAACAATGATCACGCAGTCGAAGGGCCGCTCGGGCTCTTTGTCGGTTACGATGACCCTCGCCCCCCTCTTCAACGCATCGTCTATATATGTCCCACTTTTACTGGTGGCAAAGAACATATAACCTTCCCCGACTGCCCGTGAATCCTTCGTGATCCCCGTGATCTCGAGGTCTTTGCTGCCTTTTATGTTTATGACAGGCATATTCTCTATCAGGATATTGAGTCTCATTACCTGTATGGCCTCCCGTGGATAACGCACTCCGTTTCACCTTTCATCTTTTCAAAGGCCTTTGGCTGTTGTTCCGCAACAAGACCGCTCCCGTATATCTTTATCTTTGATGTGCGTGTTGCCAGTTTCTCAAGCGCTGTCTTCATGGGAAGATTGATGAGGCTGGGCATAACCCACTCATTTTGATCTTTGTCGGGGTATGTCTTTAAAGTATCGGGGACCTGCCTGAACGCAAAACGGTCATTTTCCCTTCTGATCTCTGTTGTATGTATCGTGTAGGGAAAAAGCTTGTTGTAATCTTCAGGGACATTCCTGTTGTACATGGCGAGAATGATATTCTTCTCTATCACGTAGCCCTTCCCGAGGATCACGTCCCGGGGATCCAGTTCCTCACGCAGTGCGACGCCCTCTTTTTTGAAAAAGGAGATCAACTGTTTTTTCCCGATGATCTTTGCCATACTCTTTAATCCTTCTTCATCCTTTTCCTTCAGGATATCCATGGGTTTTTTGCAATACGCGTTGTCCTGCGCATCTTTCCTGATGAAGATAAGGCCTTCTTTTTCAATGAGACCTTCCTTGATCGCGAAACAGACGATAGGGATCGCAACAAAGTAAGACGGCTCAATAACCGGCTCGGTCTTCGATGGTTTTGCCGGCGCCGGAACATTTACCGGAGCCGGTTTTGGTATGGAGACGCTCATGCCGGTCGGCGCAGCATCCCGAGTTTCCGAAGTCCTTCCTATAGTGAATCTGTCAGGGAGTTTCATCGCAACGGATACATACATCAATCCAATCAATACGCAAATGAAAAAGGCCTTTTTGTTAGCCCTTTTGTTCATCTCAATACCAGAACCTCTTCATCCTTTGGTTTCTTCAGCCCAAGTCTCTCTTTCGCCTTTAATTCAAGCATCCTTGCCTGCATAATGCCTGCAAGTTCCGTTTTAAGTTTATTGTTCATATCGGTGACCTCTCTCTCGCGCCTGAGCATCTCGATGAGTTCTTCCTTGAGCTGGCCGTGGGCGGATATCATGAAGAAGGAGATCAGAGCGAAGACAATGAAACAGACAACGATCAAAAGCGTAGATTGAGAATTTCTGTATGCCATATCTTTTTTCGCGGATACGTAAACCCTTTCCATAAACCCCCCGGTTAATCTTTTTCTGCTATCCTGAGTTTCGCACTCCTTGAGCTCGGATTGTTTCTTATCTCATCTCTTTCGGGCCGTATCGGTTTTTTCGTCACCGCACTCACAACGGCAGATGTTTTGAATATCCCCTTTATTGTTCTGTCCTCCAGCGAATGGAACGATATGACGCCGATCCTTCCCTGCCTGTTGAGCATGTCGATGGCGTCATTCACTCCTGTCCGCAGGTTCTTTGGTTCCCCGTTGACCTCCATGCGAATGGCCTGAAAGGTCTTCGTGGCGGGGTGGATCTTCCCCCTTCTTTTCTTTGCCTTCAGGATGATGTTGCCCAGTTCTTTTGACGTTGTTATCGGCCTTTTCTTTCTTTCATCGACGATCGCCCTCGCGATCCGGTGTGCCTTTTCCTCTTCCCCGTATTCGCCGATAATCTTTTTCAACACGTCGTATCTGTATGTGTTTATCACGTCGTAGGCAGTCAGTTCTGCCCTGTCATCCATCCGCATATCAGGAAAGGTTTCGTCGTTAAAACTGAAGCCCCTCTTGCCCATTAACTGGTACATTGAAAGACCCAGATCAAAAAGGATACCGTCGAAGGAAAATACACCCATCCCATTAAGAATCTCCTTGAGGTCTTTAAAATTTCCCCTTACCAGTTCTACCCTCTCGCCGTAACCTCTCAGCACCTCCTGAGCCGTGCTTAAGGCCTCTTCGTCTGCATCGAGGCCTATCAACCGTATGTCTTTGTATCTCTCCAGTATGTGGTGTGCATGTCCCCCTCCACCAACCGTTGCATCGACAAACAGGCTATATTCAGCACTTATCAGGTTTTGTATTACTTCTTCACAAAGAACGGGTATATGTGTGACACCAATCAAAGGCCGAGTTCCGACACGATACTTGCAATCTGGTCGGGATCAGACGTTGCCTGTTTCACCAATTCTTCCCACTTCTCCTTTGCCCATATCTCTATCTTTTTGCCCATCCCTATGATCACGACGTTTTTTATAATATGTGCATCGGTTTTTAATGCCTGCGGTAAAAGGACCCGCCCGAGCTTATCGATCGTGCATTCAGAAGCGCCGGAGAAAAAATACCTCAGGAACAATCTCTCTTCTTTTTTCATCGAGCTTTTGTTCGATATCTTCTCTTCAATGTTCAGCCACTCCTGAAAGGGATAACCGACAATGCACCCGTCGAGATTAGTGAAGATCAGCCTCAGATCATGGTGCACAGAGAGCATCTCTCTGAACTTCGCAGGTATGCTGACCCTGCTTTTGTCGTCTATGGCGTATTCGAATCTACCCGCGAACACTATCCCACCTTTTAACACTATTTACCACTTTAGACAGTTATACTTGTAACATCGTAGTTTGTCAAGGGTTTTTTGCCCTTTTGAATTGTCCAG
>JAQTNJ010000064.1:0-8733 GCA_028713955.1 Syntrophorhabdaceae bacterium | reverse complement strand
TCCTCGCTGGGACGACTTGACTGGCATCAATATTAATTTTTCAAAAACGTTCACCCACATTGCAAAATCTTCCATCAGCATTGTGCTGGAAAACCGGCATTAAGTGGCGAACGATTTTTTTGGGAACTTAGTTTATATATTGTATGTTATGAAAAACAATGTTAAAAGTGGTATAATGTATATAAAGAGGTACAAGAAAAAGCCTGCTCCGTTATTTTGGCAAATTAAAGACAAAATGTTTCCCGGAATGTTCATAATATACGCGTGAACTTTTAAAGTATCCATAACGTTAGACGTAACATGAGGGACAACAAGCATGACTATACGCTTACTCCTGGCTGACGACCACCAGATAATACGCGAGGGGCTTCGTGCCATCTTTGAAAAAATAACTGAGGTGGAGGTAGTTGCAGAGGCTCAGGATGGATTAGAAACTGTGAGACTTACCAAGAAACTGCTGCCGGACATTGTGATTATGGATATAGGTATGCCCAATATGAACGGTATCGATGCTACCCGTCAAATTATCGCAGAGACCAAGGGTGTAAGGGTGCTTGCCCTGTCTACACACACAGACACCAAGTTTGTAATGCAAATGCTGGGGGCAGGCGCATCCGGATACCTTCCCAAGGATTGTACCTGTGAGGAGCTCATATCGGCAATTCATGCTGCAATCACAAATCAGCTTTATCTAAGTCCGCGGATAACCGATGTAGTAATAAGAGAGTACCTCCACAATCTCCCCAAAAGGGAGCCTTCCGTATTTACAATACTAACAGCCCGTGAGCGGGAAATACTTCAACTGCTGGCTGAGGGAAAAACAACAAGAGAAATTGCATCAAAACTTAACGTAAGCGTAAAAACAGTTGATACCCATCGCCAGCAAATAATGGCAAAGCTCAATATCCATAGTATCGCAGAACTTACAAAATATGCTATTCGCGAAGGGATCACCTCCCTCGAACCTTAAAGTCACACCCCTAAACCCCCGTTTATTTATCTTCTGTACTTATTTTCATACATTTGGAAGACTAAAATCATACTTTTGCTGATTGTCGACAACTTCAAAGGCGTGTACACTTATTTTTAGATGTGTTGCCTGAAAAAAATATTTTTGAAAAATAAAGCGTAAGCAGACGAGGAGGCGATAGGGTATTCGATATATAAAATATAAAGATTAATATACACATTAACTATAAACAATTTCTAGGATGCTAGAATAACTTTATGAGAAGTTTCAAATAAAAAAGGGGGCTGTAAAATGAATCCTGGGAAAAAAGAAAGATGGGTAGTTTCCTTTCTAGAATGTGGAAAGGATGACGCTGGTTTAGTAGGAGGCAAATCTGCCAACTTAGGTGAAATGTGCAAATTGGGAATCCCTGTCCCGTTGGGATTTACCGTTACCAGTGAAGTAAATAAAAGATTCTTCGAGATTACCGGTAATGAAAAAACAATCGAAAAATTTCTCAGCAAGTTTCCCGAGAAGCCAACCAGTATTGATGAATTCAACGAAATAGCGAACTACGTTCAAAGCCTTATTGAATCAACGGAAATCCCGGAACAATTTCAGAAACCCATTTCTGAGGCGTATAGCGCTTTATGTGACAAGTATAGCATTAAAGATCTTTCTGTGGCGGTCAGATCAAGCGGTGTGGCGGAAGATATGGCCATGGCAAGCTTTGCCGGGCAATATGATTCATATCTCAATGTGCAGGGCACAGAGGAGGTCTTCAAAAATGTACTGAAGTGTTGGGCCAGTGCATTTACACCACGCTGCATATCATACCGTATCAAGAATAATTTGCCGATCTTTTCAAAATCTGTTTCTGTGGCGGTAGCAGTGCAAAAAATGGTTAAGTCCCGGGCATCCGGGGTGGGTTTTACTGTTAATCCGAATACGGGCAATAAAACAAAAATAGTGCTTGAAGGCAACTGGGGAGTCGGTGAAAGCGTAGTGCAGGGAATAGTTGAGCCGGACAGGTTTGAAGTGGATAAGGAGACGCTTAAAGTAGTGAATGCGGAAATTCGCTGCAAGCAGAAGCAGGTCGTATTCACAGAAAAAGGGACCATAGAAAGGGATGTTCCCGAAGAAAAACAGAAGACCCCATGTATAGAACACTGTGAGGCTGAAATGGTGGCAAAGTGCGCAAAAATGGCTGAAGAATATTATGGACTGCCACTGGATATAGAATGGGCTATAGATACAGATCTGGAGTTTCCGCAGAATGTTTTTCTGGTACAGGCACGTCCGGTTACCGCAATGGCTGTTGAAAGAAGCGCAACAGAAAAGATTCTCGATTTTTTGTGCACCCGCACGTTTCCAGTGAGCCACTGAAAAATCAGGAGATTTATCATGCTAAAAAGCATCGTTATTATTGGGACCCTGGACACGAAGTCTGAAGAGATCCTATTCGCCAAGGAACAGGTTGAGCTGAGAGGTCATAAGACGATTGTAATGGACCTGAGTGTGGGGAGTAAACCTTCAGTCAAAGGGGACATTACCAGTCAAGAGGTGGCAAGAGAAGGCGGAGGAGACATAAAAGCGATATGGGGTAATCCTGATAGACCAAAGATCAACAAGATTATCACCGATGGCGCGATAAAGATATGCAATGAACTCCTGAGGGAAGGAAAATTAGACGGGATCCTCTGTATCGGCGGCGCAGGCGGTACGCTCATCGGAACGGATGTAATGAAGGGACTTCCATTCGGAGTGCCCAAATTTGTTATCTCCAGCAATGCGGCGCTCCCAGGTTTTTCATCAAAATATTTCGGTACAAAAGACATCACCATGATGCACACGATGGTAGACATTGCCGGATTAAATGATATTCTGAGAACTCTTTTAAGTCAGGCAGCTGGTGCTATTTGCGGGATGGCAGAGGCGCATGAAATGTTACCACATAAAATGACTGGTACAGAGACAAGAAAACCCTCCGTCGCGCTGTGTGAACTTATGGCGAGTGCGAAATGCATCAGAAACATCAAGCAAGTCCTTGAGACGAACGGGTACCAGGTAACTGTATTCATGGCAACGGGTGTCGGAGATACGGCAATGGAGGAACTCATTGATCAGGGGCTTTTTGATGCTGTATTAGACCTGTCCCCGGGGGGCATCATAGACAGCCTTATCGAAGGCGGTACCCGTAAGGCCTGTAAGGTCAGGTTAGAATCGGCAGGACTCAAAGGGATTCCCCAGGTTATCGTTCCCGGAGGATTAGATTTTATTACGCCGCTCCTTTCCAAGTATAAGCCTGAATATGATGACCGCAAGATCTTCAGGCCGGACAAACTCAGGCAGCTCATCAGATCCAATATAGACGAATTAACCCGGGCGGCCGGAATTATCGCCAGAAAACTGAATGCCGCCAGAGGACCCGTAAAATTCATAATACCCCTGAACGGGTGGTCCAGGGTCGACGGGCCAGGCAGGCCCCTTCATGATCCTGAGGCAAACGCGGCATTCGTGAAAGAATTGAGGAAGCAGCTCAAACCGGAAATTGATGTCCGGGAAATCGACGCATGGATAGAGGAACCCATCTTTGCCGATGCCCTTGTTGAAGCCCTCAATGAAATGATGCACAGGTAAGATACCAATATTCATATAAGGAGGTGGTATTGTATGCCAAGGGCTTTTCAATAGCTTTGGAAATATCCTAACGACTAAAGATGAATAAAGAGAAGGAGGAAGAAGATGCGACCGCAACGTTATACGGATGAGATGGTTAAAGAATACCTGAACAAAGGTTACTGGACAAAGACAACCTATGCCGATCTGTTTGAACGAAACGCGAAGGAATACCCCAAGAAAGAGGCCTTTGTTGACGATTCAGGGAACAAGTTTACATGGGCCGAGGCAAATCAGGCGGTAAACAGGCTTGCCCTCAAGCTTGCGGAGCTGGGATTCAACAAAGATGACACGCTAATGATCCAGCTCCCCAACCGCGTTGAGATCATTCTCCTGCGCGTTGCATGTGAAAAGGCAGGGATCATCTCGATACCCGTGGTAAGGACTTTAAGACACGATGAAATAGGTTATATCCTGAAGCTTGCAGAGACAAAAGGCTATGTTGGTTTGTGGAAATTCAGAGATTTTGATTACTGGCAGATGATCCAGGAATTACGCCCCGGTTTGCCGGCATTAAAAAACATCTTTTTCTGTGGAGATGAGATTCCGGAAGGGGGGATCTCAATAAAAGAGATTTTAGCAGCCCCGCTGGAAGAAAAATATTCAGTGGATGATTTGAAAAAGAGACAGGTGCAGGTAGATGAGGTGGCATGGATCGAGCTAAGCACAGGCACGACCGGCTTCCCCAAGGTTATACAAACACCGATGGCGCTTGCCACATCTGTGTCTCCCTCCCATATGGCTAAAATCAAGATGACAGGCAGTGATGTAGCATGCGCCTTTGCCCCTATCTCAGGCGCAGGTCGCGGCCTCGCACGGTTTACCCCCTTTGTTGCCGCGAAAGGCGTTTTGATGGAGCATTTTGATGCGGAAGACGCCTTCAGGCTCATAGAGAAAGAAAAGATATCAATACCGATGGTGGTGCCGGCACAGCTTGCGATGATGCTCCAGAACGAAAATTACGATAAGTACGATCTCAGGTCGCTCCGTGTTTTCCAGGTTGCAGGCGCTCCGCTTCCTCCGCATGTTGCAGAAGAGGTTGAGAACAGATTTAAATGTCTTGTGGTAAACCATTACGGCGGCATGGATGCCGGCTCTTTGACAAGTGTCAGCGCAGACGATCCTGTGGAGGTAAGGCGCTTCTCAGTGGGAAAAGCCCATCCGGGGAATGAAATCAAATTGCTCGATGATAACGGGAAAGAGGTTAAACCCGGGGGAGTCGGGGCTGTGTATTTTAAGGGACCTACCTCTGTCGGCGGGTATTACAAAGATCCTCAAATGACCAAGGAAGCCTGGGGCCCCAATGGATTCAATATGGGTGACCTGGCAAAGTTCGATGAACAAGGAAATCTCTATATAGTAGGCAGAAAGAAAGACATCATAATCCGTGGTGGTTTTAATGTCTACCCTGCCGAGGTAGAGGCTATCCTTGTGACGCATCCAAAGGTTGAAGCAGCCGCAGTTGTTGGATATCCTGACCCAATAATGGGAGAAAGGGCATGCGCATATGTGGTGGTAAGGAAAGGCGCAACATTTACTTTTGGAGAGATGGGCGCGTATTTCAAAGAGAGGAAGATAAACCTCAACAAGACCCCGGAGAGGCTTGAGATCATCGAAAAGATGCCTCTGGTAGCGGATATGAAGCTGGACAAGAAGGTGCTGAAAGAAGACATACTTAACAAAGTTAAGAGTGAAGGCAAGTCCTCCTAAATTATTGAGGGAGGTTATTCTATACCAATAACTATCAGGAAGATAGTTATTGAAAAAGGGGGCTTTATGCATTATGGAAGGACACCAATGTGTTGGGAGATTACAGATTATGACCTCGAGCACTACCCTGTCTGGGTAAGGACACCGGCACATACCGAGCCGGTGATGACGCCGCTTTACTGTGAGTTCTGGTATGGTTACATGACAGACGGGATTAGACGGGGTTGCGAATATATCTCGCTTCCTACAACCCTGGGATATTACTGGAAGCTTTACAAGGGCCATGGTTATTTGACACGCGCCATTCCCCAGGATAGCGAGATTCCTGACAGGGAAAAAAGGTATCGTGAAGTTGCAGCAAAAATTATTGATGATCCATTTGGGTTCTGTGACAGTATCTTTGCCAAGATGGACAAGCTCATGGAGCCATATTACGACATGAACCTTGAAACAATGACAAGGGGTGAGCTTATCGAGCATATACACGATATAATCTACCTCCATACCAAAGCTATCTACCTGTATTTTGAAGGTTGGTTTGGCGCAACACCGATGCCCGCGCTTTTTCAGCAGCTTGCCGGAGAATTCACAGGGCTGAAGGCTACAGACCCGCTCTATTCAAAGTTGACGATAAGTATGGACAATCCTCTTTACAGGTCAAACCGAGGAATTGCCGGCCTTGCGCGCCTGGCGATTGATTCAAAAATAGAGAAAAACCTGATGCTCCCTGACAATGAAGTGGTAAAAGCGATGGAGCAGAGTGCGGCAGGAAAGAAATGGGTTGAAGAGATGAAAAAGTTTCTCAAGGTACACGGATGGAAATTACTGCGAATGTATGAATTTGTTGCACCTGGCTGGTATGAAGATCCGGCGCTATTGATGCCCGACATAAAGAGGTATGTCGAAGTGGGCGGGGCGCATAAGATCGATGAAGATCGCGATGCAATGACGAAAGAGAGGGATGAGTTATCAAAGGAATTCCTTGCAAAAGTCCCTGAAGCCCAGCGGGACTGGATGGAGAAACTGCTTGTGGCTGCCCGTGCCGCAAACTACTGGAGTGAGGGGGCGGCATGGCATGGAGAGTTCAAGTGTATGGCGTTCGGCAGGCGTTGCTTCATCGAATGCGGCAAAAGGATGGTTCAGGATGGGGCTATCAATGACGTGAACGATATATTCATGCTGTTTACCGATGAAATCATCTCTGCCCTTGGTAACAGGGAAAAAGGACGCTATGTGCAGCTTGTCCAGGAGAGGCGCAAGGAGTGGGAAGGTTATAAAGCGCTCACATATGGTTCGGACGAAGTGCCCCCGGTCATAGGCGATCCCAATGCCATCGGGCCGATGCTCCACTTCGACCCCACGCTCACCGTCAGCATCTCTATGCCCATCGAAGATCCCGAGAAAGTAGGAGCTGTCTGCGTCGGTGGGGCAGGGAGTCCCGGTGTAGTTGAAGGGACCGCAAAGGTTATCTTTGATGAATCCCAGTGGAAGGAGATCCAAAAAGGCGACATAATGGTTTGCCCCATGACAAGCGCTACATGGACGCCGCTCTTCGGTATTATCAAAGGACTGGTATGCAACAGCGGAGGTTCTTTGTCTCACCCGGTTATTGTGAGCCGTGAGTATGGCATACCGGCAGTGGTCGGGACAGGTGATGCTACCATGAAGATCAAAACCGGCGACAAATTAAGGATTGATGGGAATCTCCTGAGGGTTTACAAGATAGGTTGATGACCGGATAATACAAAGGTCATTGAACGCCCTGCTGAGCTTTTGGGCGGGGAACGGGTGGGCAGATCAATACTCTGGACACTGATTACAGTTAGGCGTAGCGGCTGAAAACCCAAGGTTTAGAGACTAACTGAGGAGGGTGAGCTATGAAAGATTTACGAGACTTTATAACCAGATGCGAAAAGGAGGGTGAGCTCCACCGCATTAAGGCAGAGGTAGACTGGAATTTAGAACTATCCCACGTAGCTAAAAAAAATGAAGAGATCGGAGGCGGATCCGCCCTCCTATTTGAAAATGTCAAGGATTATAAGATACCGGTTTTTATAAGCGCATTCACAAGGCCCAAACGGATGGCCATTGCCATGGGACAGCCGATACATTACTCCATGCAGGATCTGTCGCGTGAGTGGATGAATCTGGTCACCAAAAAGCTTATAAAACCAAGGTTGGTAAAAAAGGCCCCCCTGATGGAAAATATACAGGCAGGGGATGAGGTCAACCTCTATGATCTGCCGGCCCCTTTCTTCAACATATTGGATGGAGGGAGATTTATCGGTACCGCTGTTTATCTCGTAACGAAAGACCCGGAAACGGGCTGGGTCAATCTTGGAACCTACCGGATGCAGGTCCATGAGAAGAATAAATGTGGTGTTCAGATCATTAAAGGCAAACACGGCGACCTGATGCTCCAAAAATATAAGGCAAAAGGACAAAAAATGCCTGCCGTGGCGGTAATTGGAGGCGACCCGCTGTTATATCTTGTTTCGAGCTGCATGGTTTCCGCACAAACAGACGAATATGATATTGTAAGCACATTGCGAGGGAAACCTATTGACATTATAGAGAGCGACCTGACAGGCCTGCCTCTTCCGGCATATGCCGAAATTGCCTTAGAGGGAGAGATCGATCCCGACAATCTTGTACCAGAAGGCCCGTTCGGCGAATACACCGGCTATTACTCAGGCAAACCGTCACCCAAGATCTTTCTCGATGTGAAAAGGATCCTGCATCGGAACGACCCCATATTCTGGGCAACTGCCGTTGGAAGGCCGCCCAATGATGTTGTGATGATCCAGTCGCTGAACCGTACCGCAAGTTTGTGGGCAGACTTGAAAGATATGAAGATACCGGGAATAAAGGCTGTCCATGTTCCCGCCTCATCTTCCGGCAGGTACTGGGCGATAGTATCCGTCAAACAACAGTATCCGGGCCACTCCATGCAGGTAGGAACGGCTGTTATTTCTACCACCACAGGAAGCTACGGTCTCAAGGGGGTCATTGTTGTGGGTGATGATATTGATGTTGAGAACTGGGATCAGGTCATATGGGCGCTTTCTGTGAGATTTGATCCTGCGCGGTCTACCCAGATTATAAACAGGGGGCGTTCGACGCCTTTGGACCCTTCCCTCCCTGTCGCGGCGCGGGAGATTACCTCAAGAATAATTATGGACGCTTGCACGCCCTTCGAATGGAAAGAAGTACCAATTCCCGTTGATCTGGATAAGGCAACATCGGAAAAGGTGGAAAAGAGATGGAAAGAGTTTTTCCCTGATTGAACTTTCTGTAAGATCCTGCACAATGGTTAACATCGAAGAGACCTCTTGCCTCAGAGGTCTCTTCTCATCTAGTAAAAATCTTTGAGACAATTCGCAACCGGCTTTTAC
>JAQTNJ010000063.1:4101-14263 GCA_028713955.1 Syntrophorhabdaceae bacterium | reverse complement strand
GCGCTATGGAGATCGTTCTTTTCGCTACAATTATTTCCCTGTTTATGCGATACTGAGTATAATCAAGGTCAAGGTGAATATTAAGGGAACGATGACTAAGGACAAGGCGCAAAAAAGGATAGAAGAACTCAGGGAAGCGATCGAATACCACAACCACCGCTATTATGTCCTCGATGATCCCGTCATCTCTGACGCCGAATATGATGCCCTCATGAGGGAACTTCAAGAACTCGAAAGTAAATATCCCGAATTCATCTCTCCCTATTCCCCCACACAGCGGGTGGGGGCTCAACCCCTGGAGGGATTCACCGCAGTCCCCCATGCCATACCAATGCTGAGCCTCGCAAACGCCATGACCGTTGAAGAGGTAGCTGATTTTGACAAACGCGTCAAAAAGATCCTCAATGCCGGGGATGTGGACTACGTGATGGAAGTAAAGATCGACGGATTGGCCGTAGAGCTTATCTATGTAAATGGGGAGTTTTTGCAAGGGTCAACACGCGGTAACGGGTTCGTTGGTGAGAATATCACGCAAAACCTCCGCACTATCAATGCCATCCCCATGCGACTCATTCAGTCACCCGGCATTCCGGTGCCGGAACATCTCGAGGTAAGGGGCGAGGTCTACATGGGCAGGAAGGAGTTTGAGGCGCTGAATCAACAGAAGGAACTTACCGGGGAACCTCTCTTTGCAAACCCGAGGAATGCCGCAAGCGGTTCCATGAGGCAGCTCGACCCGAGGATAACGGCAGGAAGGAAACTGAGCATATTCTGCTACGCACCGGGCCGGATCTCAGGTATCCGGTTTCAGACACATATGGAATTTCTTGATTGCCTCAAGCGATGGGGATTCCGCGTAAATCCCTATGTGAAACTATGCAGGAATATCGACGATATCCTTGCCCATTACCAGTATATCAGGGATATCAGGGACCAGATCCCCTATGAGATCGACGGCACCGTCATAAAGGTGAACAGGCTGGATTACCAGGAACAGCTTGGGACCGTATCGAGATCGCCCCGCTGGGCAGTAGCCTTCAAGTTCGAGGCCCATGAGGAACGCACCGTCGTCGAAGACATCGAGGTCAGTGTCGGGAGGACCGGCGCCCTGACCCCCGTGGCAATCCTGAGACCTGTGATGATCGGGGGGGTTGAGGTCTCACGGGCGACACTCCATAATGAAGACGAGATCAAACGGAAAGACATCATGATAGGCGACACGGTCATGGTCTCACGGGCAGGTGATGTGATCCCCGAGGTCATAAGGGTGATAAAGGAAGAAAGACACCGCGATGTAAAACCCTTCTCCATGCCCGGAACGTGTCCGGTCTGCAATGAGCCTGTCGTAAGGCCGCCGGGTGAGGCGATCAGGCGATGCATCAATATCAACTGCCCGGCACAGATCAAGGGCAGCATAGAACATTTCGCGTCGAAAAGGGCGATGGATATCGACGGTCTGGGCACAAAGCTCGTCGAGCAACTGGTCGATAAAAAGATCATCAGGGACGTTTCGGACCTCTACTATCTGAAAACGGAGGACCTCATCAGCCTTGAAAGGATGGCTGAAAAATCCGCCCAAAATATCATCGACGCGATCAACGTCTCACGGCGACGGCCCTTTGGACGGTTCATCTACGGGCTCGGCATACGGCACGTGGGTGAACATATCGCGGGGCTCCTCGCCGAGCGTTTTGGAGATATTCACGAATTGACGAAGGCAGACACGGAGGCGCTCCTCAGGATCCCCGAGATAGGTCCTGAGGTTGCAAACAGCATCACTTCATTCTTTGACGACACAAAGAACCGGGAGACCATTGAGAGGATACTGACGGGCGGTGTCACGATAGAATACGGGAAAACGGACAAGGGAAAACTTGACGGGCTCCTGTTTCTCTTTACCGGCACACTTAAGAGTATGTCGAGGGACGAGGCAAGACAAAAGGTAGAGGAACTGGGAGGAAAAACAGCTACATCGATCAGCCAGAAGGTCACCCATCTCGTCGCAGGGGAAGAGGCGGGCTCGAAGCTGGAGAAGGCGAAGAAGCTGGGAATACAAATCCTCAGTGAAGAAGAATTACTACAAACTATCATTAAAGAATAATCTCATACTATCATTGAAACTCATTAATTTACTTGACAAATGTATTATTAATATGGCATATAATAGCCGTGTACGATTGCAGACATGCCTGTCTGGAAGGAGGGATGAGACGCATAACGCTTGACTTTATTGTGGAAAGCGGTTATTGTAATACCAAGAATTACATAACTGGGGCACAAGCAAATAAAAAAGATTTTGACCGTCTCTGTGTAATCGTTTTACCCGTATATTTATTTTACATCTTGCGACTTTTTCTAACAACAACTACATTGTTGATAGATAATATTAGATAGGAGGAAAAAATGAAAAAGCTATTAAGTGTGTTGATGGTAATGTTTATGGTGGCAATGGCAGGCAGTGCACTGGCATCCGGCACCAACACGTTGACCGTGTCGGCAAGCGTTACAGGGACCTGTAAGTTCGTATCAGGGACATCCACGCTGAACTTCGGCGCCCTTGACCCATCATCGTCTTCAGATGCCACCGGCTCCGGCTCAACTACTTTTTGGTGTACAAAAGGTACGACTCAGACGCTTGCAGCAGGTAACGGCGCAAACTGGGATGGCACCAAAAGAAATATACTGGATGCTGTAAGCTCTGATAAGATTCCCTACACGCTCACCCTCACCCCGGATGGAGGTACGAACGCAGGACCGGGATCACCCAGGACGGTGACTATAGGCGGAACAATATTAAATGCTGATTACGTAAGCAAGAGTGCAGGTTCCTATTCTGACACAGTGACGCTGAACATAACCCCGTAAAGGGATAAATGATAACGCCCCAGCCAAAGAGGTTCAAAAGTAAATTAGGTTCTCTCCTCGTCAAGCGTCTTCTGGGAAGGATACTGGTAGATGGAAGGTTTGTTTCAAAAAAAGATCTTGACCAATCACTGGAATTACAAAAGAAAACGAATGAACAACTGGGTTCCATTCTTGTGCGTATGGGCATTCTCGATTCATGTGACCTCGATGCTACCCTTTCTATCCAGAAAGAGCTTGCTTCCCCCGAAGATGCGATAAAACTTGCCGCAGGAACAAAAAGACTGCTCGGCGAGCTCCTTCTCCAGGCAAGACATATCTCAAGGAAGGACCTTGAAAATGCTCTACAAGAACAGGAAAGAACCGGCGAAAGGCTCGGAGAGGTACTCAAGCGTTGGAGTTTACTAACTGAAGAGGAACTGAAAACAGTTCTACAATTTCAAAAGCATCAAGGTATACAGAAACCCGCTGAAGGAAAGCTGCGGCTCGGTGAACTCCTCGTTGCCACACATGATATTACCCGCACACAGCTTGACGATGCCCTGCGAAAACAAAAATACTCAAAGAAAAAGATCGGCGAGATCCTTGTAGAAGAAGGACATGTAAAACCTCAGCAGGTTGACCGTGCTCTCAAACTTCAGCAGAAGCTTGTCACCGCAGCGCTGATCGCAGCGCTTTTCCTTGCAGGTACAATGATTCCCAGGAAGGCGTATTCCGCGAGTCCAGCGGGGACGGGGTCGGCAAAGTTGATCGTTACCGCCCATGTCATGCCCCACGTGAAGCTGAAAGTCCTCAAACAATTGTCTGAATTGATCATAACGAATGCTGATATTGCCCACGGCTATGTGGATATCCCTGTTGCTTCGCGGATCGAAGTCAAGAACAATAACCCGGCCGGATGCCTGCTTGTCTTTGAAGGGCTTGGGGGTCCCATGAATTTTATCAAAGGCGTATATATACAGGGTGGTGGACGGGAGGTCTATGTAGAATCAGCCGGCTGGATGACACAGCCTTTCACGCGGACACCTGTCAGCATGGAATTGAGTTACCGGTTTGTCCTCTCGAAAGATGCCCTACCCGGTACCTATGTCTGGCCGCTGACCATTTCAGCAAGACCTGTATAACGATAATGCGGTCTTTCTCAAATCGTCGTTGTAATATCCGTAATATTTGTGTTATATAGTCCGTAATGACCCGTCGGGTGACATCTTTCTTCGTGCATGCCCTATTATGGGCATACACGTGTATCTTCCTTCTTTTACCCAATATCTCTTACGGAGGCGAGTTCAGGGTCAGCCCCATACGCTTGGACCTTGATGCAAAGGCAAAAAGCGGTGTTATAACGGTCATCAATGAAGCGGAAGAAAAACTGCAGTGCCAGATGAGGGCTTTCGAATGGACGCAGGATGGAGAGGGTAAAGATGTCTATGCAGAAACACGGGATATCATTTTCTTCCCGAGGCTCATGACCATTGATCCAAAGTCTGAACGCATTATAAGGGCTGGTATCAGGATACCTGCTGCAGCAAAGGAAAAGACGTACCGGTTATTTATCGAAGAGATACCGGAGCCAAAAAAGGCAGCGGGCACTACCGTAGCTGTGACCATCCGGTTCGGTGTGCCAATCTTTGTCAAGCCTGTGAAGGAAGAGGCAAAGGGGGTCTTTGAGAGGGTTGACCTCTCAAAGGGCACTGTCACCATCGCGGTCAGGAATACAGGAAATGTCCACCTGATCATAAATTCAGTAAACCTACTTGGTAAAGATCAAAAGGGCGAGCAAACCTTTTCCAGAGAATTGAGCGGCTGGTATCTCTTAAATGGTGCATCAAGGATTTATTCAACACCTCTTCCGCCTGACGCCTGCACAAAAATCGTGACCCTGGATATCGAGGTCAAGACAGATAAACTCAATTTGAACAGCAAATTGAATGTCAATACATCAATGTGCAAATAATAAGATCAGAAACCTTGGATACGCAGTAAGCTTCCTCTATCTCTGTCTCATCTTTTTCTTTCCCTTCCTTACCGAAGCTACAGAAACAGTCATAGTGAATATTATCCTCAATCAGGAGACAAAGGGTGAGTTTTTTGTTAACATGACCGACGATGGAGATTTTCTCGTCAGGATAAACGATCTTAAATCCATGGGTTTCAGTGAACCAAAAGGGAAGATTACGCAGATTGCCGGTGAGTCGTTCTTGTCATTAAGGTCTATAGAGGGGGTTGAGTTTCGTTTTGATGAAAAGAGATTAGCGCTTGAGATTATGGCGAAGCCGAATCTGCTTTCCTTGAAATCAGTTGACCTGATGCCAAAAAAGCAGCAGAAAGTATACTATCCGAGGGACTCCGGGGTGTTTTTGAATTACAGTGTTGACCACAATTCGAGCAATTCATTCGAATTTCAGAGCTTCAATGTAACCAACGAGCTTGGCATACGGTTGAGGGATTACCTCTTGCTTTCCAATTTTTCTTACCAGGACAGCAAAGAGCAGGAAAATTTTGTGAGACTAATGAGTAACATCACCTACGACAGGAGGAATGAGCTGCAGCGTTTTGTGGCAGGGGATTTTTATGCACTGTCCGGTGATCTCGGAAGCAGCCTTAATCTCGGTGGTTTAAGCTTTTCAAAGGTCTACAATATTGACCCATATTTTGTAAACCGCCCTCTATTCAATTTTACAGGCCTGGCAACACTCCCCTCTGAAGTTGAGGTCTATCTTGACGGGACAAAAATCCTGACAGAGAAATTCTCGCCGGGACAGTTCTCGCTGAAAAATATCAACTACTATGGTGGTGCACGGTTTCTTGAAGTGGTGGTAAAAGATGCCTTCGGGAAAGAGACCCGATACCGATTACCCTTTTATTTTACCGATATTCTATTGAGCAAGGGTCTCCATGAGTACAGCTATAATCTTGGTTTTATGAGAGAGCAATTCGGGGTAAAAAGTGATGATTACAGCAACCTCGCATTTTCAGCATTCCATAAGTACGGCGTGAGCAACACCTTTAACATTGGATTCAGTGCTGAAGCAACAAGAAGGACATATGTTATAGGTCCCCAGGTTACATTGCTTCTTGGGCGATTGGGGACACTGGTCCTTACATTCTCTGGAAGTCATGATGAGGATATGGGGGGAGGGAATGCGGGGTTATTGAACTATGGGTACCAGGGTAAGCTTTTTAACTGGAGACTGCTTTTCAAACAATACTCGAGGTCTTATACGACCGTTGCGACCAATACCTCAACTGCAGAGACCAAAAATGAAATAGGTGCAGGTATAGGTTTTGGAACAAAAGAGTTTGGCTCCCTTTCCCTGGATTTTACTGAGATAAAGAAGTATGAGGCACAAAGCACAAAGACATACGCGGTAACGTATTCGAGAAATCTCACGAGAAACTCAACAATCCTTTCGTCATATAAGCATGTGCGAGAGCAGAACAATTCAGACGAATTCTTTATCGGTCTTACATACTATTTTGGAGGCGATATGACCCTGTCGACCAGTCACATGCAGGACAGAGAGAAGAATATGCAGATAGTACAGCTTGCAAAAAATGTCCCCGTCGGCGAAGGCTACGGGTACAGGTTGTATAGCGACAGAACGGAATCCGATGGGACTGTTTCCAATACGGTCAATCCCTATTTTCAATACAACGGGAAATACGGAATATACACGGGAGAATACAGGGGGATCTATACGGGCGGGACACAGGCAGAGACATATCGATTTACCGCTGCAGGGTCCATCGCATATGCCGGCAATACCCTGGGGCTGAGCAGGCCTATAAACGATAGCTTTGGGGTGGTACAGACCGGTGGCCTGAAGGGAGTAGGCGTTTATGTAAATAACGAACAGGTAGGAAAAACAGATGCATCAGGAAAGGTCTTCGTGCCGAGCCTCAATTCTTATCTGGATAACCAGGTATCGATCAACGAGAAGGATATACCCATGGATTACACGATCGGAGAGGTGATGAAGTATGTCTCACCTCCTCTGCGGAGCGGCTCCTATATCAGGTTCGATATTGCAAAATTTTACGCCATTACGGGTATGCTGCATATAAAGGAGAACGGTATAGCCAGGCCCGCGGAATTTTTCGAAGTGACCGCAAATGTAGATGGAAAAGAAGTCATATTCCCTACAGGCAAGGGCGGGGAGTTCTACCTCGAGAATATAAAACCGGGGGAATACAGGGCCTCGTTCGACCACAAGGATAAAAAATGCTCTTTCGACCTTGTGATACCCAGGAGCGATGATGTGATCGTTGATCTCGGGGTGGTGACATGCGAGGCGAAAGGCAGCCCATAACTGACAACCCGTATATCGTAGTTCGTATATCGTATATCGAGATTCTAAAAAGAACGTTCGGCGTTGGGCGTTCGGCGAGACAACCGTAAGGCGGAAGGCGTAAGGGGAGGAAAAAATCTGTTCAACGTTAAGACGAACAAGACGAAACAGACTAAGCTGTATGCAGAAAGCTGTCTGCAATAAAATTATGAAGCATGAATCGCCCATATCTGATATAATGAGAGATACATGAAACTGCTGAGCTTGATAGTTATTCTATGTATTCTTTTCCTGATTACAGGGATTGCCCGCGCTGTCTGTACCATGTCAGTGACAAATGTTTCTTTCAGCACCTATGACGTGTTCGGGACAGCGCCCGTCGATAGTGATTCAGGCAGGGTGAACGTAAGCTGCACCTCAGATGTGAACAGGGCCACGGTCACTATCGGCAAAAGCACGACGTCGAACAGTTTCAATCCACGGCAGATGAAGCTCACAACCGGCACGGATGTGCTGAGCTACAACATCTATACTACATCCGCTCGCGCAGCCATTTGGGGTGACGGTACAGGCGGAACAAACACGGTCCGGGCAAACCGGCCTTCCGGAAAACCACAGCCATGGGCTACAGCCCTCACCATGTATGGAAGGATCCCCGCAGGACAGAATGTATCCGTAGGTTCCTACAGTGATCACGTCACTGTCACAGTAACACCTTAAACCCGTAGGCGTAAGGCGAGAACAATTGTAATTCGTGAGACGTAAGTGGAAAAGCACAAGGTGCGAGGAGCGAAGCGACGTAGCGACCTCATAGGGTATGAATTATTAATGAGATTGCCGCGCTCCGCTCGCAATGACTCATTTACCTTTCACTGGGTTCACCCATTCACGAATTACGATTCACGAATTACGAGGGCCTTTCACCTTTCACCGGTTTTTATTTGGTTCATTATTTTGTTGACTCATGACGCAATTTCCCCGTATTAAGTATTAAACAAATGAATGCTGTCATCGGTGGCACCTCACTCCTGAGTTCATCCATATTCCGTTCGTGGAAGAACAGGAATATCAAAACTCCCTACGGGAATATCCAGGTTAAAGCCAGCAACAATACAATATTTCTCCAGCGCCATGGCAGCCCTCCTGTTCCGCCTCACACAATCAATCACCGCGGCAACATATGGGCTTTAAAAAAACTTGGCGTTCAAAAAATCATCTCCATCAACTCCGTTGGAAGTCTGAAAACATCGATCAAACCGGGTATCTTCGTGATACCTGACGACTTCATGTCTGTCTGGAATATACCAACCTTTTTCGATAAAGAGATGGGATTTTTCATCCCGGAGATGGATAAAACAATAGCCAGGCTTCTCTACAACCTGTGTAAAGGACTAAGCATCAGGGTCAAAAGCGGCGGCATCTATATCCAGACTATCGGCCCCAGGTTTGAGACAAGGGCAGAGATCAATATGTTAAAGAGGTTTGGGGACATTGTCGGGATGACCATGGCATCTGAGGCAACACTCGCAATGGAATATGGTATACCGTACGCAAGCATCTGCTCCATTGACAACTACTGCAACGGGATCATAAAAATACCGCTCACGCTGGAAAAGATCAGAGACAACGTCAGGGAAAACCTGGACAACATTGAACTTATTATCAAAACACTTATTCAAAAGGATTTTACATGAAGATACTTATTAAAGGGGTGCTGCTGAAAGGTACAACAAAGGATATCTTTATCAACAACGGCACCATTGAAGAGATTTCCGAAAAGTGCGGTCGTGAGGCCGATAAGATCATAAACGGGAGCGACAAGGCCGCCCTGCCCTCACTCATTAACGGGCATACCCACGCGGCCATGACGCTTTTCCGGGGTTTTGCCGATGATATGCCGCTCAAAAACTGGCTTGAAGAAAAGATCTGGGTCCTTGAATCAAAACTGACGGAAGAGGACGTTTACTGGGGGGCGAAGCTCGCCTGCCTCGAGATGATCAAGAACGGCGTCACTGTCTTCAACGATATGTACTGGCACTGGGAGGCAACCGCAAAGGCCGTCGTGGAGATGGGTACACGGGGCCTCATCAGCGCCGTCTTCATCGACATGTTCGATTCAAAAAAAGGTCAGGAACAGATAGACCTCAATATCAGGCTGTTTGAGCTCTCCGAAAGGTACAAACCTCACGTAATCTTCACCTTTGGCCCCCACGCGATCTATACAGTTTCAGAAGAGAGTCTCCGGTGGATGCGGGATTTTTCTGAAAAACACAACATCCTCATCCATATGCACCTTTCAGAAACACAGGATGAGAACCATTTTGCCAGGGAAAGATACGGCCAGGCTCCTGTTGAATTTCTCGATCGTATCGGTATCCTTTCAGAGCGGTTTATCGGTTGCCACGGCTGTGTCCTCAATGATGATGACTGCCGGACACTGCGAGCGAGACAGGCAAAGCTTGTGCACATCCCTGTCTCGAATCTCAAACTCGCCGTCGGCAAGATCTTTCCCCATTTCCTCATGAAAAACGAAGGGATACCTTATTGTTTCGGCACTGACGGCTGCGCGTCCAACAACCACCTCGACATGATCGAGACCATGAAGTTCGCCTCGCTCATTGCAAAATTTGCCAATCACGATCCCACGGTACTCCCCGCGCAGGAGACCTTCGATATCGCCACGAAGGTTGCCGCCCGTATATTCAATCTCGGCAACTGGGAGATTGAGGTGGGGAACAGTCCCGATATCATCCTCATCGATTTGAACAGACCGGAATTTATCCCTAACTTTGACATCTATTCTGATATCGTCTACGCATCGAATGGTTATGCCGTTGATACGGTAATCTGTATGGGCAAGGTCCTCATGGAAAATAGATACGTACAGGGAGAAGATGCGATCATGCAGCACGCCAAAAAGATCGCAAAGGCCCTCGTTACACGATGACATTCATATGCGATGTAATGCTCGGGAGGCTTTCAAGGTACCTGAGGATCCTTGGGCTCGATTC
>JAQTNJ010000063.1:0-4001 GCA_028713955.1 Syntrophorhabdaceae bacterium | reverse complement strand
CAGGGAGAAGATGCGATCATGCAGCACGCCAAAAAGATCGCAAAGGCCCTCGTTACACGATGACATTCATATGCGATGTAATGCTCGGGAGGCTTTCAAGGTACCTGAGGATCCTTGGGCTCGATTCACCCTGCTCAAAAGGCCCCGGCTCCCCGGAGACATTGGAACACACCGAAGATCCACCCTATTTTTTTACAAAAAGGTTGAAAGGTCCTTCATATGAAAGGAGCATACACATCAGGTCTGACCGGATCATGGAACAACTCGCGGAGGTCAGGCCTACTATCGCTCCTTATATTGATCCCTGCATTATCATGTCGCGGTGCATCGAATGCAATGTCCCGCTCGTTGCGGCAGTCAGGGAAGACATCGAGCACCACGTCCCCGAATACATCTACCACCACCATAAAGACTTTAAACAATGTCCCTCCTGCAAAAGGGTCTACTGGGGCGGATCTCATATGGAGAAGATGAAGAAATGGATAGACACAATAACTACAGCTCATAGTTCATAGCTCATGGCAGAACACCCGTAAGGCGTTAGGCGAGAACAACCGTAATTCGTAACTCGTGAGACGTAAGTGGAAAAGCACAAGGTGCGAGGAGTGAAGCGACGTAGCGACCTCATAGGGTATGAATTATTAATGAGATTGCCGCGCTCCGCTCGCAATGACGCATTTACCTTTCATTGGGTTCACCCATTCACGAATTACGGGTTTTCCCACTTTTCACGGGGTTCATCCAATTACGAATTACGATTCACGAATTACGAGGGCCTTTCACCTTTCACATTTTATCTTTCACGAGGTTAGAATGTTCCCATTCAAAGAGATGATCAGGATCCTGAAGAGACATCTGAAGAACGACGTGCCCGTTGTCACCAGGATCGCACAGCAGGAACGAAAAGACCCCTTCCTTATCCTCGTCGGGACCCTCCTGAGCCTCCGAACCAAGGACGAACTGACTGAAAAGGTGATGGAGAGGCTGGTTCAGAAGGCAAGGACACCGGAAGAGCTGCTCCGCATCCCTATAGGTGAACTACAGAAACTCATCTATCCTGTCGGGTTCTACCGGAATAAATCAAGGACACTCTTAAATGTTTCCAGAATTATTTCGGATGATTACCACGGCAGAGTGCCGGATTCCATAGATGAGTTACTGACAATCAAAGGGATAGGAAGAAAGACCGCCAACCTGGTTGTCTCCGAGGCATACGGGAAACCCGGGATATGCGTCGATACCCATGTCCACCGGATCTCAAACCGGATCGGCGCCGTTACAACAAAAAACCCGCACCAGACCGAAGAAGCCCTGCGAAAGATACTGCCAAAAGAGTACTGGATCATCTATAATACCCTCCTGGTAACATTCGGGAAACGGATATGCTCTCCCGTATCACCTTGCTGCACCCAATGCCCCATTGTTAAGCTCTGCGCCAGAAAAGGCGTCGTGAAGCACCGCTGAGAGAAAATGCCGTATATCGTAGTTCGTATGTCGTAGATCAAAGAAGATGGTTCGGCGTTCGGCGTGAAGGAAGAACCGAAGGACGAAGGACGTCCGCTTCACTGGGACGAAGGACAAAATGAAAGGCAGCTCATAATCCACTAAAAACTGGATGTTAGATATAGGAACAGGGAACACCGGTATCGGGCTTTCCCGTAGCAAACTGTCGTGAGGCGAGGAAGCTCGGTCTTTTGCATGAATATGCAAAAGTTCCGAAGCCGAACGCGAGCGATTGGAGCCGCTGGAGCGTATGAGCGTGTTTGCGGGGAAAGCCCGATACCGGTGTTCATCCTTAAAGTATTGACTTTTTACCTTTACATCACGTCTATTTTCTGTTAATTTTGCTAATCGAATGAAAATCCTCGCAACCATTTTATTATCATTATGGATTCTCGCTTTTTCCGTACCGCTTTTGGCCAATGATGCTGAAAGGATCGCAAAGATCGACGTCACCGGGAATGAGAGGATTGACACCGCATTTATCATGAACAGTATCAAAACAAAGGAGCGGGAACCCTATAACCTCGATAAAATACGGGAAGATATGAAAAACATCTACAAGACAGGGTTTTTCAGCGATGTACAGATCAACGTACAGGATACTGACGCGGGGAAGGCTATCACATTCGTGGTTATTGAAAGACCACCTATCAAGGCGATCTATCTCACAGGGAATAAAAAGATCAAGACATCGGATATCACGGAAAAATTGAAGATCAAAACCAATACGGTATTGAACATCGAAAGAATCAAAGAAAGCATGGATGAGATCAAAAAGCTCTACTCCGGCAAAGGATACTATGCAACCAGGATAAGTTACGATATAGAGTACGGCGAAGGATATGACGCAACGGTCAATTTCACGATAGATGAGCCGGCACAGGCATATGTCAAGAAGATCTCTTTTACGGGCAATAAAACGTTCAAGGGCAGTAAGCTGAAAGATTATATGAGGACCCGGGAAAAAGGTATCCTGTCATGGTTTACCGGTTCCGGCATCCTTGATGACGAGGCGCTGGAGGACGACAGAAAGAACCTCGAGGCCTTCTACCACGACAATGGCTATCTTCGGGTCAAAGTAGGCATACCTGACATCAAGATCTCACAGGATGGCAAGACCATCAGTATTTCAATGCCCATAGAAGAAGGCAACGTCTATACGATCGGAACAGTCAATTTCGCGGGAGATGTGATATTTGATACAGCAGAGTTGTACAAAAACCTGAGAAGCAAAACAGGCAGGACCTTCAGCTCTACAGCCTACCAGGAAGACATTCTAAGGCTCACCGATCTATACCAGGACAAGGGTTACGCATTCTGTGATATTGCACCGTTGACCCTTATGGATGACGACGCAAGGAAGGTGAACCTGACCTTTAACATCACAAAAGGAAAGGAGATATACTTCAACAGGATCAATATTCTGGGCAACACCAAGACAAGGGATAAGGTTGTGCGGAGGGAATTAAACTTTGCAGAAGGCGACCGGTTTTCAGCAACCGCTTTGAAAGCCAGTAAAAAGAAATTAAAAAACACTACATTCTTTAAAGAAACTGACTTGAAGCTTGTCAGGACAGAGGAACCTGACAAGGTCAACGTGGATCTGTCGGTGGAGGAAAAAGCCACAGGTTCCTTAAGCGTCGGTGTAGGATACAGTACGTCCGACAAGGTTATATTAACGGGTAACGTATCCCAGGAAAATTTTATGGGAACCGGAAGGAAGATATATCTTGACGCCTCGATAAGCGGCTTTACTCAGGAATACCGGCTTACCTTCATAGAGCCTTATATCTTTGACCTGAATCTGAATGCAGGGTTCAGCGTGTTCAATTTCACCAGGATACTGGATACATACGATTACCAGAAACAGGGCGGGAGCATTGCGCTGACGCGGCCCTTAACCGATGATTTGAAGCTCGGCACGAAATATCGCTATGAAACCACAGACATTTACAACATCGATGATGAGGCCACCTGGGATATCAAGGAACAGGCCGGCACCAAGACAACGAGCAGCGTCGCCCTGTCGCTCACAAAGAACACTATTGACGATATACTGAACCCGACGAAAGGGGTCAACTCAGACGTTACTGTTGAGCTGGCAGGTGGTCCCTTTGGTGGGAATAACTATTTTTACAGGATTACGGGGTTTTACGGTCAGTATATCCCCGCGGGGTTCTGGGACAGCTCATTCTTTGTACGCGGCACCGGTGGTATGATAAGACCTTACGGAAACCGGGACCTGCCGCTTTATGAAAAATTCTATGTCGGTGGTTTAAATTCAGTCAGAGGGTTCAGATTCGGTGAAGCCGGTCCAAAGGATGAAAATGATCAGGTCCTTGGGGCAGAAAACCAGCTATATTTCAACCTTGAATGGATCTTCCCCATCTATAAACCTGCAGGCTTGAAAGGTGTGATCTTTTATGACGCCGGTGCCGGGTTTGACGGTACAAATGTGAATGTGATAAAAGATAGCATGAGAACAACTGCCGGATTCG
>JAQTNJ010000062.1 GCA_028713955.1 Syntrophorhabdaceae bacterium | reverse complement strand
CTCTCCCTGTCTGGAGATGCAAGGTCTGCGGCTACCTCTGCGCCAGGGAACGCCCTCCGGAGACCTGCCCTATCTGCAAGGCAGCGCAGGAACGCTTCGAACGGTTCATTTAAAACAATGCACCTACCAACAAACAGTCTTATGGACGCTGCAGAACACAGATTACCAAATGAAAGAGAGTATAACGCCTCACATCAACGGGGCCGCGCCGAGCACTCAGGGAAGCATGAGAAATTTGCTTAGCGGCCTCAGCTGAATGGGCTTGTTAGGCAACACCGCGGTATGATCCGTGTATATAGTTTACACTTTCTTCCGCTTAGACGGGCTACAACATTTAACAATGAGCAACCGTGTGGTACCCGTTCGATGATATCCTTGATCCTCAACATCCTTGAAGTATGCCCAATCTGTGTTATCCTTCAAGAACCAGAGGTGCCCGCCCCGCATGCCGCCGAATCCAGTTGATAGATCGAAGCACAGGCGGGCGCGAAACGATCCATCGCTCAAGTTCGTACTTGCCCCGGAAGTTCAGAAACATGATCCCGACGAGGATGGTCAACAAACCCTGGCCCGGTAACACCAACATAAAGATTCCAGCCACAACGAAGATGTACCCGAGCAGGTTCTTCGCTATCACCAACACACCTCTTGCTACTAAATGCTGATCAGCCCAAAGCCTTCTATAATCCTTTCCACGTGCGAAATAGTCAGCGGGGATTCGAACTATGAAAAAAGGCACAAGTATAAGGGACGCAACAAAGGTGACGGTTGACGACACGGTTAGCCACGTGAGGATCGCCTCGTGACTTCGAATCCATTGGACCATGTGGATTACCTCGCTACGGCATAGCCTAACAGTTAATATCATGAATGTCACCTACTAACAAATAGAGTTTATAAACTGGAAAAAGAATTATTACGGATAGAAACAAAGCAAATTATGACGCTGTTGCTTCAAATGCAAGCCCCTTCTCCCTGAATAACCGTGTACACACATCAACGGCTTTTGTATCATAGAAGATGCCTTTATTCGCCTCGATATCTTCGAGGGCTGCATCGATACCTTTTGCGGGCCTGTATGGCCTGTGAGAGGATATGGCCTCTACCACGTCGGCGGCTGCAAGGATGCATGCCTCAAGGAGGATCTGTCCGTCCTTTAACCCCCGGGGATAGCCTGAACCATCCAGTCTTTCATGGTGCTGATAGACTATCTCTGCTATGGGATAGGGTAAATACACATTTTTCAGGATATCATATCCTGCCTGAGGGTGTACCTTGATGAGGCTGAATTCTATATCTGTGAGCTTTGTAGGCTTGCTCAGTATCTCGGCAGGAACCGCTATCTTTCCGAGATCATGCCCGGCACAGATGCTCGTCCTACAGTGGAGAATTCGGGTTTATTTATCTACAGATTGTGCTGACCAATGCTTCCTTCGTGTCGCTTGATTTTACACCTTGAAGGATCTTTTCATCGGGGATGATGATACGGGAGGTCATTCTGCCTTTCCGCATATCATAAGGCACATTATCCTTTACATTGATCTCTTTTTTCGGACAGGTAACCTCAACGTAGACAACATTCTCGTCAGGCTGGAACATCTCCGTATCCATGTTCGCATCCACATCGGGGGGTGGCTCTTTATCCTGATCGATTACCTTCACCCAGAGACCAACGGTGTCTTTATCGGTCACCATGCCGAAGAGTCTTTTCTTTTTATAGGGATAGGTAATGCTATCCTTGTCGTAATAGTATGACCTTGTTTCGTTACTGAAATACCGGGACCAGTTTTTTGCCTCCGCATCGGTCAGGCAGAACGCGCAGGCGCATGAGACCATCAGGAAGACCACCGGTGTGTGCTGTTTCAACAGAGTCAGGTTGAAGCCTGTCATATTAAGAAGTTATATCATAAGAAACCTTGAAAATAAAGCAAACAACTATCGCTAAGGCCGCAGGGTTCAAGGGTTCAAGCGAAAATTCTTTTGCTAAAAGTCTTTTTATCACCCGACCTCTTGAATCCCTGGACCCTTGAACCCTGTCTTTTCATAACTTCCTCTGTTGAAAAAAGGCAGAACATCCGGTATGCTTTAAACCGCCATGAGTACAATTACCTATTACAGCACGAACAACTACGATGAGCGGGTCAATTTCGAAACAGCCCTGCTCAAGGGGATGGCATCCAACTACGGGCTCTATATGGTGGCACGGAAGGACGTACCCACCCTTACTCCGGAGCGCATCAAAGCCATGCTGCCTATGTCGTACGCGCAGATCGCCTTTGAGGTTCTCTGCCCCTTCCTCGGCTCCGAAATACCCGCTGAAAGGCTAAAGGTTCTCCTCAAGGATGCATATCGTGAGGACAAGATCCCTACGAAGGTTCAACACGTGACCGGCAGAACTTATATCATGTGGCTTACCAGGGGACCTACATATTCCTTCAAGGACTATGCGGCCCGTTTCTTCGGCAGGGCGCTTAACTATTTTCTCGGCGAGAAAGGTCTCAAAAGGGTCGTAATCGTTGCAACGAGCGGCGATACGGGAGGGGCTGTTGCCGATGCCCTCTATGGCCTTGATAATGTAGACAATATCGTCTTCTTCCCGAAGGGCTCGATCAGCGAGGGGCAGCGGAGGCAGATGACAACGCTCGGGGATAATATCTACGCCTTTGAGGTGAACGGCGATTTCGACGTCTGCCAGGCCCTTGCGAAAAACATCCTTGGAGATAAAGGATTTGCCGAAGGACTTTTCCATGACAGCGAACGGTTCACATCGGCAAATTCGATCAGCCTTGGAAGGCTTTTGCCGCAGGCAGTATATCCTTTTTATGCGTACTCGAAGATCGATGCCGGTAATGAGCCGTTCATTGCCAGCGTCCCATCAGGCAATTTCGGCAACATGATGGGGACGGTCATCGCGCGGCAGATGGGCCTCCCCATTGCAAGACTTATCTCCGGCGTGAATGAGAATACTGAATTCCCGGAATTCCTTGAAACAGGGAAATACGTCGTACGGCCGTCCATCAAATCGCCGTCTTCGGCGATGATCGTATCCCATCCAAGCAACCTGGTACGACTTATCGATTTTTACGGCGGACACATGTACGATGAACGGGATGCCGCTACAGGAAATGTGACAAAACCCGGTATCATCGACAGGATGCCCGATATGGATCGCATGAGAAAGGATATCGTCTCAATGGGGGTCACCAATCCCCTGCACTATGAAACGATGAAGCTTGTCTTTGAGAAATATGGGATCATCCTTGACCCCCACGGCGCTGTCGGATGGAGAACGCTCGAACTCTACCTCAACGGTAAACATGACAGGCCGGCTGTGATATATGAGACCGCTGATCCGGGCAAATTCCCCGAAGATGTAGTAACGGCAATAGGGGTAGCCCCGGCGCTCCCTGCCGGCATGGAAAAGCAGGCTGCGCTGAAAGAACGGATATACGGCATCGCAAGCAAGCCCGAACAGACGCCGGGAGGATTGAAGCTCTCCGACGAACAGGTCAAAGAGACAAAAGAAAAGATCAGAGAGATATTTGCGTAGACGCGTACATGCGTGAATGTGTATAAGCGCAGACATACTTAAAGGTTGTGGAGCATTAAATGTGTCTTGTGACAACGTTAGGGAATAATGCATGAAAGTAGTAACAAAATTAGTTCTTATATCGATCGCTTTACTCGTCCTCCTTCCCGCTGCCTGCGATCTTGACGGCAACATAAAAAAGATCAATGCAGAGGAACTGAAAAGGCTGATAGCCGAAATGCCGGGGTTGGTCATCATAGACAACAGAAGCGGGTTTGAATTCTCCTACAGCCGCATACCCAAGGCCGTCAATATCCCCCAGGAAAAATTCACCTCCCTTGCAATGCTCCTCCCGCAGGCAAAGGATACGCCGATAGTATTCTACTGCAGGGGATACAGCTGAGACCCAAGTGCACAGGCTGCGGTCGCAGCAAAAAAGCTCGGTTATACTAACATCATGCTCTTCTCTGCCGGTTTTCCCGAGTGGCGCCGCAAGGGATATGAGATAGAGAAATAGCAACACACCCGTAAGTCGTGAGACGTAAACCGTGAGAAGAAATCTGTTCAACGTTCTATGTTCAACGTTCAACGTTAAAATCAAACAGACCAGATAAACTCAACAAACACAAAAAACGCGATGAACGGGTTTGTTGCTGATAGCTGAATGCTGATAGCTTGCAGCGAGTTAAATAATAAAAAAAATTTCTATTTATCATTACCTACCCCGGATAACTAATATTCCTCCTTGACTGCATCCTCTTTGCGATCTATACTTTCAAATAGAAATAAATTCTATTTGTCAGATGGCATATGGATAAAGACCTTAAAATGACACTAAAGACCCTCAACCTGAAGGTCACCCCGAAACGGCTTGCCATCCTCGATATCCTCGCTGCCGAATCAGGATACCTGGGGCCGGAAGAGGTATGGCAGAGGATGAAGAAACGTTTTAAGAGCATAGGCCTTCCAACGGTCTACCGCAATCTCGAACACCTCGCCAACGGCGGCGTCCTCATCAAGATCATCCACCCTGACCGCAAGCTCTACTACTACCTCTGCAGGAACGCCAGTCATCACCATCACTTTATCTGCGTCTCCTGTAAAAAGGTCGAGGACCTCTCGTTTTGCGGCGCCAGCGAAATTGAGAAAGAGGTCAAAAATAATCTGAAGGGCCATGTTGTTTCACACCTGCTGCAGGTCTACGGACTATGCGAAGGATGTTCCATTTCCAAGACAATCTCATCATGAGGCACGAATATGAAACAAAAGATACCTTTTTACTGTATCATTGTCCTCGCTGTCCTGTTCAATACAAGCGCCTGCCAGAAAAAGGAGCAACCCATTGCCGGGCAGGCAAAACTGCAGGTAATCACTACCCTTTTCCCGCTTTACGATTTTACCAGGAACATTACCGGCGACAGGGCAGACGTAAGCCTTCTCCTTCCCCCCGGGGTCGAGGCGCACAGCTTCGAGCCAAGACCGGGTGATATGCTTAAGATAAATGCGGCGGATCTCTTCATCTATACCGGACAATACATGGAACCCTGGGTAGAAAGCATCATAAAAGGTGTGGACAGCAAAAAACTCATCGTCGTCGATACAAGCAGAGGAATAACGCTTCTTGAAGCCACAGAAGAAAGTGATCACGATAATCACAAAGAGAAGGGGCATCAGGAAGGACACAAAGATAAGCACGGCAAGATAGACCCCCATATCTGGCTGGACTTTTCCAATGCGCAGAAGATGGTCGATAACATCGTCAATAGACTTATCGAAAAAGACCCTGCACGCAAGGACTATTATATGAAGAATGCTGAGGTCTACAAGGCCAAATTGGATGAGCTCGACAAACGGTTCAAGGACGCCCTGTCAATCTGTAAAAAGGATACCTTTATCCACGGCGGCCATTTTGCCTTCAACTACCTTGCCAGGCGATACAACCTGAAGTACCTCTCAGCTTACCACGGCTCGCCGGATTCAGAGCCTACCCCGCAACGGATCATTGAGCTGAAACGGAAGATAGAAAGACTCGGAATACAATACGTTTATTATGAAGAGCTTATAACACCGAGGGTGTCCGAGGTTATCTCCAAAGAAACCGGCGCCACTCTCTTACAGCTGCACGGCGCACATAATATAAGCAAGGAAGATATGGATAAAGGGGCTACCTTTCTGTCACTTATGGAACGGAACCTCGAAAATCTTAAGGTTGGTCTCCAATGTCAGCAGAAATAATTTCTGTCCAGGGCCTATCGTTCAGGTATAATTCTTCAGAAATACTGGCAGATGTCTCGTTTTCATTAACGACAGGGGACTATGTCGGTATCGTTGGCCCGAACGGCTCAGGCAAGACGACTCTGATCAAGATGATCCTTGGATTTTTGGAGCCCTCAAGGGGCGGGGTCTCGCTCTTCGGGTATGGACCATCGGAGTTTTCGGCGTGGTATAAGGTTGGCTATCTCCCGCAAAAGCTCAACTCTTTCAATCCCCATTTTCCGGCCACTGTCAGGGAGATAGTGGCTCTCGGGTTGCTGTCAAGAAAGGGGTTTCCGAAAAGGATAAGCAGGTCCGATGACAGCGCAATAGACGGCGCTTTATCGTTGATGGACATATCGCCCATAAAGAACGAGCTTATCGGTGAGCTGTCAGGGGGCCAGCAACAGCGGGTGCTCATTGCAAAGGCCCTGGTCAGCGAGCCTGAGCTCCTTATCCTCGATGAGCCGACAACAGCGCTCGACCCGGAAACGAGGGAGAAATTCTTCAGTACCCTGCAATCACTTAATGAGCACAAGAAGGTCACCATAGTCATCATCACCCATGATATCGGCACGATCGGCAAGTACGCATCCCGGCTCCTCTATCTCGACAACAGGATCATCTTCTACGGGACCTTCGATGCCTTCTGTACATCAAGCGATATGACGGATTATTTTGGTGAGCACTCCCAGCACATGATATGCCACAGGCATGATGGTGAACCAGCTCAAGGCTGACAGCTCATGGAGGGAAAAAATTCTAATTCGTTTTGCTTTATATTTCGATATACGATATACGAATTACGATATACGGTTTTGCCATGAGCCATGAGCTAAAGATAGCTGTGAACTAAAACGATGGATATCTTTGACCTTTTCACCCATGGCTTCATTCAGAGGGCATTGATAGCAGGCTCATTCATTGCTATTCTCTGCTCAACGCTCGGGGTTTTTCTTGTACTCCGGCGGCTCTCACTTATCGGCGACGGGCTGGCCCATGTCAGCTTTGGAAGTGTTGCCGTGGGTCTTTTCCTCAGGACCTATCCGTTCTACGTTGCTGTCCCCATTGTCATGCTCAGCGCCCTCGGGATATTGAAACTGGTCGAAAAGGCACGCCTATACGGCGATTCGGCAATCGGGATCGTATCTTCACTGGGCATTGCAGTCGGTATCCTTATCGCAAGCATAGCAGGGGGGTTCAACGTTGATCTTTTCAGCTACCTCTTCGGGAACATACTGGCGATCAACACAACTGAAGTGGCGATCTCGATCGTGCTCTCCGTCATTCTGGTAATCGTTATCCTCTTCTTTTACCAGGAACTGCTCTCCATCACGTTCGATGAAGAGTCCGCAAAGGCGTCGGGTATCAGGACAGAGCGGATCAATAAGATCCTCGTGCTTCTCACGGCGCTGACCGTTGTCCTTGCTATGAAACTCGTTGGGATCATGCTTATCTCGGCCCTCCTCATACTGCCTCCCGTAACAGCCTTACAGCTGGCGCGGGGGTTCAAGGCAACGATAGTGATCTCTTCCCTGGCCGGTATAACATCAGTTATACTTGGTATAGCCATCTCCTTCATGGCAAACCTCCCGACAGGGGCAACGATCGTTATCATAAATTTTATCTTTTTTCTCTCCTCTTTTACTTACAGACGCTGGAAATAAAAGTAAAAAACGTCTTAAAAAAATATACTGTTTCTGCGTTGACAACCCCATGGTCGGGCATTATATTTAGTTAGTTTTGAATACAATCAGGAGGATTGAAAATGGGTAAGAAAGTTATAGGTATAGACCTTGGAACGACTAACTCCGTAGTGGCGATCATGGAAGGCGGCGAACCAAAGGTAATAATAAACGAAGAAGGGAGCAGATTAACGCCAAGCGTTGTCGCTTTCACAAAAGACGGTGAAGTACTTGTCGGTCAGACCGCAAAAAGACAGGCAATCACAAACCCTGAGAACACGATATTCTCGATAAAGAGATTCATGGGAAGAAGGTTCAATGAAGTACAGGGCGAGATCAAAACAGTACCGTACAAGGTCGTCAGCGACCAGGACGGGAACGTGAGGGTCGAGGTACGCGGAAAGCAATATACGCCCCAGGAGATATCGGCATTTGTGCTTCAGAAACTGAGGAAGTCCGCAGAGGCATACCTGGGTCAGACGATCGATGACGCCGTAGTAACCGTTCCCGCTTACTTCAACGATTCACAGAGGCAGGCAACAAAAGACGCAGGCAGGATTGCAGGCCTGAACGTGCTCCGCATTATCAATGAGCCTACGGCATCAGCGCTGGCCTACGGACTTGACAAGAAAAAGGATGAGACCATAGCGGTATATGACTTTGGCGGCGGCACCTTCGATATTTCGATACTGGAGGTCGGGGACAATGTTGTTGAGGTCAAGTCAACGAACGGCGATACCCACCTCGGCGGCGATGACATCGATCAGAACGTCATTGACTGGATCGTCGCTGAATTCAAAAAGGATCAGGGTATTGACCTTTCTAAGGACAGGATGGCCCTCCAGAGACTGAAGGAGGCCGCTGAAAGGGCGAAGATCGAGCTTTCTGCAACGGTCGAGACAGAGATCAATCTTCCATTTATCACTGCCGACAGTGCCGGTCCTAAACACCTCAATATGAAGCTGAGACGGTCAGAGCTTGAAAAACTCTCTGACGCCCTGATTCAAAGGTCCATTGAGCCATGCAGAAGGGCGCTTGAAGATGCAAAACTCACATCAGACAAGATAGACGAGGTTGTGCTTGTCGGTGGCTCAACAAGGATACCGAAGGTACAGGAAGTAGTAAAAGAATTCTTTGGAAAGGAACCTCACAGGGGGGTCAACCCCGATGAAGTCGTTGCGCTCGGCGCAGCGGTCCAGGCAGGGGTTCTTGCCGGTGAGGTAAAGGATGTGCTTCTTCTTGATGTTACACCGCTCTCACTTGGTATCGAGACACTGGGCGGGATCATGACGCGGATCATTGAGAGAAACACAACGATCCCGACGAAGAAGAGCCAGATATTCACAACCGCGGAAGACAGCCAGACGAGCGTTGAGATACATGTGCTTCAGGGCGAAAGGGAGATGGCCCGCGACAACAGAACCCTTGGAAAATTCCACCTCATCGGTCTGCCGCCTGCGCCAAGAGGCATACCGCAGATCGAAGTCACCTTTGACATAGACGCAAACGGCATCCTCCATGTGTCGGCAAAAGACCATGCAACGGGCCAGGAACAGAGCATCAGAATAACTGCGTCAACTGGGTTGAACGAGGAAGAGATACAGAAGATGGTCAGAGATTCTGAAACACACGCTGAAGAAGACAAAAAAAAGAAAGAGGACATCAACCAGAGAAACCAGCTCGATAACATCATATATCAGACAGAGAAGACCATAAACGATAACAAAGATAAGGTATCTGCCGAGGACATCAAACCTATCGAAGATGCGTTAGCGCCCGCAAAAGACGCCCTGAAGAGCGGTGAATCTGAACGGATAAAAAGAGCGATCGAAGATTTGACGAAAGTTTCTCATAAATTTGCCGAAATATTATATAAGAAAACCGCCCAGTCGACCTCACAGGGTCCCGGGCAGGAACAGACAAGGTCATCACAGGGAGGTCAGAAAAGGGATGACGATGTCGTCGACGCTGAGTTTGAGGATGTGAAAAAATAGGAGGATCAATGGTAATCGGCTTTAAAAACGATAAGAGCGTTAAAGACAGGGTCTTTATTCCCGCTGAACTGCCCATATTGCCCCTCCGGGGTACCGTAGCCTATCCCGATCTCGTGATGCCGCTTATTGTGGGCCGGGAAAAATCCATACGGCTTGTAGATGACGCAATGAGCAGGGATAAGATGATCGCCATCATAACACAGAAAAATCCCGACATTGAAGACCCCGAGATAGAGGACCTCTATACAGTAGGAACAGTGGCCACGATCATGAAGATGGTAAAGATGGTCGATGGAAGCCAGAGGGTTGTCGTACAGGGATTGTGCAGATGTAAACTGGTGGAATTTACAGACAGAGAACCTAACCTCAGGGCAAAGGTGCTTCCTATCTTTGAAGAATACCTGAAGGACATCGAGATCGACGCCATGTACATCAATCTCAAAAATCTTTACAGAAAAGCGATCGAGATGGCGCCCTACCTCTCGTCAGAGCTTACGCAGATCGCGACAAAGGTAGAGAGCCCGGGGAACCTTGCCGACCTGATCGCCTCTACCATCAACATCAACGTCACTGAAAAGCAGGAGATCCTCGAAAGATTAGACCTCAAGGAAAGGCTCAAAAAGGTAACCATCTTCCTCAACAGGGAGGTTGAGACCCTCGAGCTGAGCAGCAAGATCCAATCCCACGTAAAGGAAGGCATTGATAAAACCCAGAGGGAATATTATCTCAGGGAACAACTCAAGGCCATTCAGAAAGAGCTCGGTGACACAGATGACAGGCTCAGCGAGGTTGATGAATCGAGAAAAAAGATTATCGATGCAAAGATGCCCGATGATGTCCGCAAGGTCGCCGAAAAAGAACTGGACAGACTTTCAAAGATGAGCACCATGTCAGCGGAATATACCGTGTCACGGACCTATCTCGACTGGCTGACGGAGCTGCCGTGGGCCAAAGCAACAGAGGACAATCTCGACATCAATAGCGCAAATACGATCCTCGACGAAGACCATTACAACCTCGTGAAGGTAAAAAAGAGAATACTCGAATACCTCGCGGTGAGGAAATTAAAGGCCGACATGAAGGGGCCGATACTCTGTTTCGTGGGTCCTCCCGGTGTTGGAAAAACATCACTCGGTAAGTCGATTGCAAGGGCCCTTGGAAGAAAGTTCATGAGGATGTCCCTGGGAGGCATAAGGGACGAGGCAGAGATACGGGGACATAGAAGGACCTATGTGGGAGCACTGCCGGGGAGAATTATCCAGGGAATCAAGAAGGCCGGTTCCAATAACCCCATCTTCATGCTCGATGAGGTGGATAAGATAGGAATGGACTTCAGGGGTGATCCATCCAGCGCGCTTCTTGAGGTGCTTGACCCTGAGCAGAACTGGTCTTTCAGCGACCATTACCTCGAAGTCACTTTTGACCTCTCGAAGGTCATGTTCATCGCGACGGCAAATATGCTCGACACTGTCCCGCCGGCTCTGAAAGACAGGATGGAGGTGCTTGAGCTGCCCGGCTACACGGAAGAAGAGAAGCTTATGATAGCGAAGCAGTTCCTTATCCCCAAGGAGCGGTTCGAACACGGCCTCAATGAAGACCTGATCGAATTTGAGGACGAGGCGCTGAAGGTGATTATCCGCTCTTACACGAGAGAATCTGGCGTAAGGAACCTTGAGAGGGAGATCGCAGCGATCTGCAGGTCAGTGGCAAAGGACGTGGCACAGGGCAAGACAGAAAAACAGGTTATCACGGGAGACTCTATCCACGGCTATCTGGGCCCTATCAAATTTTTTGCTGAAGTGGCGGAAAGGACAAAATACTCGGGCGTCGCAACAGGCCTTGCGTGGACGCCAACGGGAGGAGACATCCTTTTCATTGAATCCACCAAGATGAGAGGAAAAGGCACGCTCTCGCTCACCGGCCAGCTCGGGGACGTCATGAAGGAATCCGCCCAGGCCGCGTTGAGCTACATACGGAGCAAGGCAAACGATTACCAGATCGCCGAAGACTTTTTCGAAAAGAACGACCTCCATGTCCATGTCCCCCAGGGCGCCATTCCGAAGGACGGCCCATCGGCGGGCGTGACGATGCTCGTATCACTCGTCTCTCTCCTGACGGATAAGCCCGTCAGGAATGATGTTGCAATGACCGGCGAGATAACACTCCGCGGACTCGTGCTGCCCGTGGGCGGCATTAAACAAAAGGTGCTGGCTGCAAAGCGGGCAGGGATAAAAAGCGTGCTCCTTCCTAAACTGAACGAAAAAGACCTCGAAGAAGTACCGGAAAGCATTAAGGAGAATATGGATTTCAAATTCATCGAGCGGATGGATGAAGCGGTAAATATCTGCCTTGCTGCACATTAAACTTTAAGATCTCTACGGATGATTAAAAGGGTAGGCTTCCATGCCTACCCTTTTTGTCTGTAATTTTCGGGAAATAACTAAAAAAATTGATTGTAATACATAAATCTTTTTGAGATAATGACATTCGGGAGGGTTATCAGTTGTTCGTCTGCAGCAATGATAGCTTATCATCGATGTAGTTTAATAATGAGGTAAGGTTATGAAAAAGATCACTGACATGATCGGCAAAGAATTCATCATCGGGCTTGTTATCATGCTTCTGGCGGTTGCAGCTTACTGGTTCAAGTGGAGCCCCATCGAAGGACTGGAATACCGTTTTTACGATTTTGGCGTACACCTTCGCGCAAAAGACTCCACGACACCGCTGGCAATCGTTGCAATCGACGACATAAGCATTGCCAAGATGGGCCGCTGGCCATGGCCAAGAAGCTACATCGCCGAGATGATCGATAACCTTAAAAATTACGATGCCAAGGTGATCGGTGTTAATCTCCTCTATTCTGAAAGCGACGCCAATCAGGGATTGTGGGAGGTACAGGATATCCTCAAAAAACTTGAAGGAGAAACAGGGCAGCTTAAGAATAAACAGTTTGGCGAGATATACGACGCGTTGAAGGAAGCTGAAAAAAGACTCGACAACGATGCCGCCCTATCGTCTTCCATAGAGACAAGTAAAAGGGTCGTTCTTCCTTTCTTCTTCACCCTCAGCAGTATGCCGGTGAGGGATGAGGTCAAACTGCCGGAATATTTGAAGAATAACTCCATAGGCGTTACAAACCCGGATCGTTTTCTCAGCGCCAAAGAGATTATCCCGCCCATTGCCGCTTTTGCGTCGCGTACTGCTGCCATGGGCCACATCAACGTTGTCTATGACAGTGACAGGGCCGTGCGGAGCGAACCGCTCTTTGTCAACTTCGGGAACAGGCTCTTCCCTTCTTTCGGTATGCAGCTTGCCCTCCGGTACCTGAACTATGATCTCAAAGACGTAACTATTTCGAATACGATACGGATCAAAAACATCAATATCCCGACCTATGAAAAGAATACAATGCTTATCAGCTTCAATAAAGGATTTCCTGTTTACTCCTTCGTGGACATTATTGACAACAAGGTGCCCGGGACACAGTTTAAGAACAGGATCGTTATCATTGCGCCTCATGCAACAGGGATCGGCACAACCTTCATCACGCCGGCCGGACCCAATATACCCTCCTGGGTCCTTGTTGCTAATGTGATAGATAATATACTCCTGAACAATCATATCGTACGTCTTCCCTGGGCATTCTATCTTGAGCTCGCAGTATTGATCGTCTTCGGGTTATTCCTCGCCCTCGTTCTGCCAAGGATCCATGCGGGGATCACTGCCATCATATCGGCGGCACTCTTCCTCGGGTGGTCTGCCGTCGGATGGTTTCTTCTTGTACAATACGGGTACTGGTTCAAGGTCATGTATCCGGCATTCCTCCTTGTTGTTGGCTACATCGTAACCATTTCTGCCCGCTACCTTTTTACAGAAAGGGCCAAAGAGCGCGTCGAGGCGGACAGTGTCGAAACAAACAAGATGCTCGGGCTTTCTTTTCAGGGTCAGGGCATGCTTGACATGGCCTTTGAAAAATTCAGAAAGTGCCCTGTCGAGGACGAGTCCGTGAAAGACCTTATCTACAATATCGGCCTTGATTTTGAGAGGAAAAGGCAGTTCAATAAGGCCGTTGCCGCATACGAACATATTATGCAGGCAGGGGAATTCAAGGACACTGCCGAGAGGGTCAGCAAACTGAAATCCGTCGGTGAAACAGTGATCTTCGGCCCATCAGGCGGGAGAAAGGATGCCACCGTCCTCATCGACGGCGCTGAAACAAAACCCACACTTGGCCGTTATGAAATCACGAAAGAGTTGGGGCGCGGCGCAATGGGAACGGTCTATCTCGGCAAAGACCCGCGGATTAACAGGGTGGTGGCTATCAAGACACTGAGGTATGACGATTTCGAGGAAGACCAGGTGGCAGAACTTAAGCAGAGGTTCTTCCGCGAGGCAGAGGCGGCAGGCAAGCTCTCTCATCCCAATATCGTTACTATATACGACGTAGGAGAGGATTACGATATTGCCTATATGGCAATGGAACTCCTCGACGGTTCCGATCTGGCAAAATACACGCAGAAGGAAAATCTCCTCACCCTGAAGGAAGTAACGAGGATCATATCCTCTGTCGCATCGGCCCTTGATTACGCGCATGAAAACGGTGTCGTTCACCGTGACATCAAACCTGCCAATATCATGATACTGAAAAATGGAGAGATAAAGGTAGCAGATTTCGGCATTGCAAGGGTAATGGCAACCTCAAGGACACAGACCGGCGTGGTTATGGGCACGCCGAGCTATATGTCTCCGGAACAGATATCGGGGCAGAAGGTAGACGGGCGCTCGGATCTCTTCTCCCTTGGCGTTGTCTTCTTTGAGCTTCTCTCGGGAGAAAAACCGTTCGGAGGGGACAGTATCACAACCCTCATGTACAATATCACCAATTCACCCCCGCCTCCGGTAAGGGATTTAGTGCCGACCGTGCCGGAGTTCTGCGAATCTATCATCATGCGATTGCTCGCCAAGGAAAAAGATCT
>JAQTNJ010000061.1:9559-14453 GCA_028713955.1 Syntrophorhabdaceae bacterium | reverse complement strand
ACCCATGGCTTTTTTATTGTCAGGAGGACATATGATTATTTCTAAAAAATTACACAAGCTGATTGCAGACCAGGAAGGCTGGACCCGCAGAATGTTCGAAGAGGGGATCAAGATCAAAAAACAATACGGAGAAGACAACGTCTACGACTTCTCCCTCGGCAATCCTGATATTGAGCCGCCGAAAGACCTTCAGAAAACACTTGCAGAGACGCTCCTGCATCCCCGGAAGGGAATGCACAGGTACATGACGAACAGCGGCTACGAAGAGGTAAGAAGTGAGATAGCGGAATACCTCCGTGAGCTTTATGGACTTCCTTTCAACCCTTCCCAGGTTTTCATGACAACGGGCTGCGCCGGCGGGCTTAATATACTTCTGAAAAGCATGCTCAACAGGGGCGATGAGGTGATCGTGCCGTCTCCGTTCTTCTGGGAATTTAAAAACTATATAGAAAATTACGGCGGCATCATGAAACTGGTGATGTCAAAGGAAGATTTCCAACTCGACATCGACAGGATAGAACGGGCAATCACCAAAAAGACAAAGGTCGTCCTCCTCAACAGCCCCAATAACCCCACGGGTGCCGTCTATAACGAAAAGGGCCTGAAGGATCTTGCCGGGCTCCTCAGGCAGAAGAGAAAGGAGGGCCAGGAGATATATATCGTCGCCGACGATGCATACCGGAAAATAGTATATAACGGCGCAAAACTGCCAAACCTGTTCAAGCTGTACGATCTTGTCATGGCCGTCACGTCCCACTCGAAAGACCTTGCCCTCCCCGGGGAGCGTATAGGTTATATCGCCATCTCCCCCCGCATCAAGGGATACGAACTCATGGTTTCGGCGCTTATGATCTCTATGAGGGCCCTCGGCTTTGTCAATGCGCCGGCGCTTTTCCAGAGAGCCGTCGGGAAATTCCAGAGAACCTCCGTCAGCATCGACGATTACCAGAAAAAGAGGGACACCCTCTATGAAATACTCATGGAGGCGGGCTTTGAATGCGTAAAACCAATGGGCGCCTTCTATATGTTCCCAAAATCTCCGGTCCCCGATGAGCTCGAGTTTGTCAGGACGCTCCAGCAGGAAGAAAGGATTATGGTAGTGCCCGGCAGGGGTTTCGGGAAAAAAGGATATTTCAGGATAGCATACTGCGTTCCCCTTGCAACAATCCTGAAAAGCAGGGATGGCTTCATCCGGATAGGAAAAAAATTCATCAAGAGGTGAAAGATGGGTATCTCAAAAAATATCAGCAAATCGATGAAAGACTCCTCGTGGATACGGGCAATGTTCGAAGAAGGTGAAAAACTGAAAAAACAGTTCGGTCCGGAGAATATACTCGACTTTACCCTCGGCAATCCCGTGATGGAACCGCCAAACGAACTGAAAGCAGAACTGATACGCATCGCCTCTTCAGAGATAAAGGGCATGCACCGGTACATGACGAACAGCGGCTACGAAGAGGTGAGAGACGATATAGCGAAATTCTATGAAGAAAGGTCAGGGCTGCCCTTTACGAAAGACCACATCATCATGACCGTCGGAGCCGCCGGGGGCATTAACGTCGCGCTGAAGGCCCTCCTCGATGCGGGCAACGAGGTAATCGTCCCCAATCCGTATTTCGTGGAATTCAGGTTCTATATAGAAAATCACGGCGGATCGATGAGGCTTGTCGATACCCGGGACGACTTTCATCTCGATATCGAAAAGATTGAAAAGGCGATAAACAAGAAGACCAAGGCGATCATCCTCAATTCACCGCATAACCCGACGGGTGTTGTCTATAACGAAGAGGAGTTGAAGGATCTTGCAGCGCTTCTTTTGAAACGGAAAGAAAAGGGGCAGAGGATATTCATCCTCGCCGATGAGGCATACAGGAAGATAATTTACAACGGCACTGTCCTGCCCGACCTGTTCAATATATACGAGGATACGATCGTCATTACGTGCCACTCAAAAGACCTCGCCCTCCCCGGGGAGCGCATAGGCCATATCGCCGCATCGCCTCATATAAAAAATCTGAGACCCCTTATAGACGCTATGATATTCGCAAACAGGATACTCGGCTTCATAAACGCCCCGGCGCTCATGCAGAGACTCATCCGGAAATTCCAGAAAAACAGCGTCGATATCATGGATTATCAGCGCAAAAGGGACGCCATTTACAGGATCCTTGTGGAATCCGGGTTCGATGTGACGAAACCCCTGGGGGCATTCTACATATTCCCGCACTCGCCGATACCTGACGATATCCTGTTCGTGAGGACCCTCCAGCAGCACCGCATTCTTGCCGTACCCGGGGTGGGTTTCGGGAAACCGGGTTATTTCCGGCTGGCCTACTGCGTTGAGATGGACGTCATCGAAAGGTCGGAGAAGTATTTCAAGGAGATGATGTCGGGCATGCGATAAGACCGGTTGCGTGCTACGCATTGCGGATTTAGAGAAACTGCAGGATGGCGGTGGTGTCAATATTCTTTGCAAACGTTTCGGCAAGGAGTTCCCTGTTCATTCTGTTTTGCGCGACCCACGCCACGTGAGGAAAGACCCCGAGAAAGGGGACGCGGAGATATTGTTTCAATACACCGGGGTTTGTCTGTGAGGCGATATCGGCCTCACTGTTTACGTCATTCAAGATCACGCCCACGATGCTTATACCCTGTGATTCCAGATAACGGCTTGTCAGGAGTGTGTGGTTTATTGTTCCGAGACCGAGCCTCGACACAATGACGGTCGGCACACTCCATCGCCTGATGAGATCAATGTAGAAGAAATTACTTTTAATGGGTACCATGACGCCGCCTGCTCCTTCAATGATAAGGACATCGTGCTTCCTCAGAAGATCCCGGTATGTCCTGTCAACGCTATCAATATCGATTACACGATGTTCCAGCTCAGCAGCAACTTCAGGGGCGAGGGGCGCTTCAAATGTGTAGGGATTGATCTTCCTCAGACTATCGGTGCTTCCTGAGGCCTCCCGCAATAAAACCGCATCCCGGGACCCTGCCTTCTGTTCTCCTTTTGTCAACCCGCTTTCGAAGGGCTTCATGACACCGACATCCATACCCTTCCGCAACGAAAGGAAGGCGCATAAACCCATTGATATAACTGTCTTGCCGATCCCTGTATCTGTTCCGGTTATAAAAAGGCTTTTCACTATCCCACAACTGCTGAGAGGAGAATTGCAATGCCTATAAAAAGACAGGCGCAAATTATCGCAAGACCTATATTGCCCTCTTCTGATATCTTTTTCTCAAACTCAGTTGAAAACGTAGCGCCGACAATCTTCAGCATCACCAGTACAATGATCATGTACACGGTGGAATAGACACACATCTCTATTATATTTCCAAGGATCTTCCACATGACTGCCTCTAATTTGAAAGGTAGTATACGAGATTGTCGAGGGCAGACGTAAAGAAAAGGTTGCGGAGCTTTACATGTTCAGGGGTCTTCACGGGTGAAGGTGACAAATTCAGGATACCCTTGATATTCGCATCAACGAGCCAATCCGCTACCTTTTGTGCCTCCTGGGGAGGTGTTGTAATAATCCCGATCTCAATATTTCTTGCCTTCACCACCTCTTTCAGTCCCTCAACATGGAGAATCTCAACGGGTTTTCCTACTCTTTCAGAAATATGCCCAATGACCCTTTCGGGCTGGATATCAAAAGCAGCCACTATCTTGTAGTTCTGTTTGAGAAAATCCTTATAAACAAGCAGGGCGCTTCCCATGTTGCCGATGCCGACCACTGCGATCCTCCATTCCCTGTTGATACCGAGTATTTCTTTGATATGTCTTTTCAGTTCTTTTACATTGTAGCCCATACCCCTGATGCCGAATTCACCGAAATAGGCAAAATCTTTTCTTACCTGCGCTGCGTTGACGTTACAGATATTTGCGATGAGCGCGCTCGATGCTACCTTTTCACTCCTCGTCTCCAGGTCTCCAAGGCATTTCAGATAATTTGAGAGCCTTCTTATTGTGGCTTCGGGGATCTTTGAATATTTCGCCATTTTTCTATTCCTTTTAAAGATTTTCTCTTTATTTATCATATATGTAACAATAATCAAGGTGTTTTGCAAGAGAAATTATTATCAAGGATATCGCAGTGTTTTACAAACTTTTACCGCAAATAAGTTTATTAAGAGAAAAAATTAACAAGCTATTATAAACATAATACCCAATAATAACCAATACCCAATATTCAATCACCAAACAAAATCTTCGGGAATCGCTTCTCGTTTGGGTATTCGGTCATTGGGTATTAATTGGTGATTGGAATTTGGTTATTGGTGATTGATCTTTTGCCGCGAGCTATCAGCTATGGGCCATGAACTATTTACTATAATCCCAGCACATCCTTCATCCCGTAAATACCGGGACCCTGCCGGACGATCCACTTCGCCGCCGTCAATGCCCCCCGTGCAAAATTTTCACGGGAATAGGCCCTGTGAGTAATCTCAAGCCGTTCGCCGATACCGGCGTACATCACCGTATGCTCGCCGACGATGTCGCCTCCCCTCAAACCAAGGATAGCGATCTCCCCGTTCTTCCTTTCGCCGGTGATCCCCTTTCTGCCGTAGATCTCTTCCCATTGCTTTCCTGTCTGGGCATCCTTCACGATGTCCTTTAATTTCATCGCCGTTCCGCTGGGTGCATCCTTTTTCCAGCGATGGTGCATCTCAACGATCTCGATGTCGTAACCGTCCTGAAGGACTTTTGATACCCTGTCAATAACATCGAACATGAGATTCATGCCTATGCTCATGTTGGGTGATATAACAACCCTAACATCCCTTGAATCCCTGATCTGCCCGATGGCGTCCCCGGAAAATCCTGTTGTGCCTATGACAATACACTTCTGCTTCTCTCTGACAAACCTGAAATTCTCAAGCGTCG
>JAQTNJ010000061.1:2588-9459 GCA_028713955.1 Syntrophorhabdaceae bacterium | reverse complement strand
TCTCTCCTCAGCAGTCCGTATTCCTTCAACAACCCCTTCAGGTATCTGCTGTTCGCGTCTGAAAGCGGGCACAACGGCAATCTGAATTCCTTCTCGATCATACCCATATAATAGAGGGCCTCCTTGACCGGGATCGGGTTGGTCTCGATGAACATCCCCTGGAAAAGCGGCATAAGTCTTGTGTGCAGGTCTCTCGCCTTCTTTATATCCTCTTCTTCCGCAAATGCCCTGTAAAGTTCTTTCAATTCCTTCGGCATGATGTTCGAGATAACCGATATGACACCAACCGCGCCGACGCTCATCATCGGCAGGAAGATATTATCATCACCGGAGAATATCGTGAATCTCCCTCCGGTCAACCTGTATATCTCGGAGACCTGGACAAGGGATCCCGAAGCCTCCTTGATGCCGACAATATTAGGGATCTCGGCGACCCTTTTAATCGTCTCGGGGGCCATGTTGATGCCCGTCCTGCCGGGTATGTTGTAAAGTACGAGCGGTATATCCACTGCTTCGGCGATCTCTTTGTAATGCCGGTAAAGGCCTTCCTGTGTGGGCTTGTTGTAGTAAGGTGTCGTGAGAAGGCATGCGTCGGCTCCGAGCCTTTTGGCGCTTTCCGTCAGTTCTATCGCTTCTTTCGTGCTGTTAGAGCCTGTTCCTGCAATGACAGGTACCGAACCCCCGGCATACTTCACCGTCAATTCGATCACCCTCTCATGTTCTTCATAAGAAAGCGTAGGCGCCTCTCCTGTCGTCCCGCAGGGTACAAGACCATCGACATCCCCTTGCAGCTGGAACCCGATAAGGTCTTTCAATGCATCTTCATCAACCTTTCCGTTTTTGAAAGGTGTCACCAGGGCAGTGAAAACACCCGCTAAGTCCATATTCACTCCTTCCTGTTAAATCGGTCTTCAGCGATCAGCTTAACCTAAATGCTGTCTGCCGAAGACTGTAATCACATCAATGCCTCTTCGTGCAGCTTTCCAACGTATATGATCTTTGTGTCACCTTCGAGATAGACCTCTTCGTTTATGTAAATCTTCAGGACCTCTCCGCCCCGCGTATGGACATTGACCGGGCTCTCCACCTGGGACTTGCTGGTAAGGATAACCACGGAGGCGACTGCGCCTGTCCCGCATGCGTAGGTTTCTCCTTCAACGCCTCTCTCATAGGTCCTCAGCTTTACGTTTTCCCTGTCGATAATCTCAACAAAATTCACGTTCGTCCCCTTTTTGCCGAACATCTTATGGTATCGTATTGAGCTCCCCAGTTCATTTACCGAGATGTAATCAATATCCTTCACCACGAGGACGGCGTGGGGCACCCCTGTATCGACGCTGTTGATGAAGATCTCTTTGTCCTCAAGCTTGACCGGGTAATCGAGCTTCAGATCCCTGGGGGTGGTGAGCTGGAGCTTCACCTTCGCGCCCCTGACCTCTGCCTTGATGATGCCGGCCATTGTCTCAAATGCCATCTTCTCTGCTGCGATGCCTTTCATATTGGCAAAACGGGCGGCGCACCTTCCGCCATTGCCGCACATCTCCGCCTCTGAGCCGTCGGCATTAAAAAACCTCCAGCTGAAATTATTATTTTCCCTTGCGGCTTCGATCAATATGACACCGTCGGCGCCGACCGAATGGTGCTGCCTGCTTATCTTTTTTATAAACTCTGTAATGTTCCTGAATCTCTTGTATACCTTGCCGTCACGGTTATCGATGAGAATAAAGTCATTGCCGCTGGCGCTCATTTTGTAAAATTCTAATTCAGCCACTGATTCATACCTCCAGAAAGTGTGGTACAGACTCACCCCTCATCAAATCCCTGAGGGTCTCTCTCTTCCTTATAACATAGAATTCCCTGTCCTTTACAAGTACTTCGGCAACCCGTCTCCTGGCATTATAGTTCGAAGACATGGAAAAACCGTATGCACCGGCACCGAGAATAGCAAGGAGGCCTCCGGTTTTGATGGGTGCTATTGAACGGTCTTTCGCAAAAAAATCACCTGACTCACAAACAGGACCGACAACATCTACCTTCACGGCATCGCCTTTTTCTTCTTTCACAGGCACTATCTCATGGTACGCGCCATAGAAGGCGGGCCTCACAAGGTCGTTCATAGCTCCATCGACGATGTAGAAGGTCTTTCCCGGTATCTTCTTGATATACAGGAGTTTTGTGACGAAGACCCCGCTGTTCCCTACAAGCACCCTGCCGGGCTCAAGTATGAGCATAAGCCCCATCCCTTCCAGTTCCCTCTCCATCACGCCGGCATACTCTTCGGGGTGTGGCGGCAGCTCATCCTTGTAGGTTATTCCCAGCCCTCCGCCGATATCGACCATCCGGACCAATATGCCGTCCTCTTTCAGTTGCCGGATCATTGACTTCAAAGACCGCACCGCATCAACAAAGGGTGAAAGCTTAAGTATCTGGGAACCTATATGGGACGATATGCCTACCGGAACAAGGAACCGCTCCTTTTTCATCTCCCTGTAAAGCCTGCGGGCATCTTTCCACAGCACGCCGAATTTGTTCTTCTTCAGTCCTGTCGTTATGTACGGATGGGTCCTGGGGTCAATCTCGGGGTTCACCCGTATTGATACGGGTACGTCTTTTTTCAGGGTCCGCGCCAATCGCGAGACAGTCTGCAACTCTCCCTCAGACTCGATATTGACCATGAGGATACCGGCCTTGATTGCGGATCGCAGTTCCTCCTCCGTCTTGCCTGCACCGGAAAATACTATCCTGTTCGCCGGAATCCCGGCACGAAGGGCCTTGTAGAGCTCTCCTCCGGAGACGATATCGGCGCCGCCGCCGAACCTTGCCGTCATCGTCAGGATTGCACTGCTCGCGTTTGCCTTACAGGAATAGCACGTAATATGGGGTATCTTCTTAAACGCATCGTTAAAAACACGGAAATGTCTCTCAAAAGTCCGGTAACTATATACGTAGAAGGGTGTACCGACGGCACCGGCGATCTCTGCCACGGGTACCTTTTCACAGTACAGTTGGCCTTTTTTATGTTTAAAGAAATGCATAATCCTAATTCTTGCTCCTTTTATTCAGCCCTATCCCCTGCATTCTGTCTCCTGGCTTCTGAATCCTTGTTATTCTCTCAGGATCACCACCAATTCCCTTGATTGTCCGCTTTCGTTGCCCGACGTATCGACGGACGTTACATAGTACGAAACATATCGCAGATCAGGCACCACCGCGTCGATAAACGAAGTGTCCTTCGCAAGCTCCGTGTTTAATCTTTTTGCTGTCCCCGTGCCGATCCTGTATACGTTATATCCGGCAAGGTCCTTGTCGGGAGACTCCTTCCAGGTTATCACAACCGTGTTGCCTTTTCGTTCTGCCTTCATGTCAAGGGGCACTGCAGGTGGTGTTTTGTCCTTTGGCACAACATCCAGCTTGACCCCCTCACCCTCCCACTGCACTCCGCCTTGTACCCTGACCTTCCGTACTTCATAGAGGTACCTTTTCCCGTTCTCCAGTCCCGAATCAGCATAGAGAGAAACTGCAAGGGGATTTTTGTTCAGGGGGAAAAGAGGGTATGCGCCGTTTTCGTAGCGATATACATTATAGAGAAAGCCTTTCTCCCTTGACCAGGAGAACTCTACCCTCCCGTCATCTTCTTTCGCGGAGACGTTCCTCGGCAAGTCAGGTGGTGTTTCCCATTTGATCGTGAAGACATTCGATGCGTCCCCGAGGGTACCCCGTTTTGTATATGGATGCACCTTATAGGAATACTGCAATCCGTTCGTAAGATCCTCGTCATATATATAGATCCTGTTGTTGTACAGGGCATACCCTTTGTTCTCATCAAGGCGTATATCTTTGAAAGGTTCGAATGTTCCCGCAATGCAGGAGCCGCAGGTTTTCAATACCCTGAAGCCACCGAGATCTTTCGCTTCCGCAGTATCCGTGTTGAGCACCGGGTTTGAGAAAGAGAGAAAAAGGACCCCATCTTTCACTGCCCCCGAGAGGTCGTTGATCCCTTTAGGCACAGGCAGTTCCCTGGGCATTGGGTCACCTTTCTTACCGCATGCGGAGATAACGACCAGCAGGATGACACTAACGATTACAATATATTTTTTCAGCATTGATCTGTCTCTCTACTTCCTTAAAAGAAGCTGCCCCCTCTGTTTTCCTGTTTGTCAGAATGGTCTGCGGGTCGATACAGGCAAAAACATCCTTTTCAAAGAGCGGCGAGTACCTTTTCAGCATGCCGACCGTCAGGTTTTTGAATGTCTTCCCCTTCTCCTCGCAATCCCTCACAAGCCTCCCCACAACGCCGTGTGCCTCTCTGAACGGGACACCCCTGAGCGTCAGATACTCTGCCATCTCAACGGCAGGCATGAAGCTTTCGCTCACCGCGCGCTCCATCCGCTTCCTGTCGATCTTCACCCCGGCTATACAGAGTACCATTACAGCGAGGGCATCTTTCGCTGTCTCCGTTGCATGGAACAAGGGCTCTTTATCCTCCTGGAGGTCCCTGTTATACGTCATCGGTAAACCCTTCAGAATCGCAAAGATGCTGAACAGGTCGCCGATAACCCGGGAGGTTTTGCCGCGGATCAGCTCCAGTGCATCGGGGTTTTTCTTGTGCGGCATCAAACTGCTTCCCGTACAGAGCGCGTCCGGTAACACTACAAATGCAACCTCATTGGACGAGAAGATGATAAGGTCCTCCGATAACCTGCTCAGGTGCATCATGATCATGGCGACCCCGTAGATCGCATCAACGACAAAATCCCTGTCGGAGACAGAGTCCATGCTGTTCTCCGAAACCCTTGCAAAGCCGAGCTTCTTCCTGACAAACTCCCTGTCGAGAGGCATCGTGGAACCTGCAAGGGCGCCGCTCCCCAATGGCATGACATTAATCCCTTGCAGAATGTTTTGCATCCGTTCCCGGTCCCTCTTGAACATATAGTAATATGCCATGAGATAATGCGAGAAGGTCACTACCTGCGCCCTCTGCATGTGGGTATAACCCGGCATGATCGCCGTTTTCTCTTTTTCTGCCTTTTGAACAAGGTTCTTAAGGAGCGCCACGAGGTTTCCCTCAATGTCCTTCAACCGGTCCTTCAGGTACATCCTCATGTCAAGCGAGACCTGATCGTTCCTGCTCCGGCCCGTATGGAGTTTTTTCCCCGCATCGCCCGTCTTCTCTATAAGACGCGCCTCTATGTGCATATGGATATCTTCGAGGCCATCGGAGAATGTGAATATGCCCATCTCTATCTCTTTCTGTATCTCACCAAGGGCAGTCACAATATCTTTCACCTCTTTTTTGCTCAGGACGCCGATCTTCCGGAGCATCTCCGCATGAGCCTTGCTCCCCTCGATATCATACCGGTAGAGCGCCCAGTCAAAATCGATGGACGCGCTGAACCTCTCAAGGAGAGGGTCTGTCTTCCCTTTAAACCTGCCGCCCCATGGTTTCATAGTCGCTCACCGAATATTGCGGTGCCTATACGCACCATCGTTGCACCTTCTTCAATAGCCACCTCAAAATCCGAAGACATCCCCATCGAAAGCTCTCTCATCGTCAGTCCGAATTCGTCATTCATCTTCTTCAGGGTCTCCCGTAACCGTGCAAAGACCCACCGTATCTCTTCGGGGTTATCAACAAAGGGCGCCATGGTCATCAACCCGATAGGTTTCACATACGTTAATGTCTTCGTTTTCTCAAGCATCCTCCGCACGCCATCCACCCCTGTGCCGTGCTTTGAGTCCTCTCCGGCAACATTAACCTCGAAGAGCACGTCTATCGGTTTTCCATATCGTTCAAGTCCCTCAAGGATATCCCACCTGTCGATCGAATGTACGCAGTCAAAAAGTTTCGGGATATATTTCATCTTATTGGACTGAATATGCCCGATCATATGCCAGGATACATCCCCGGCGATCTCTTCGATCTTTTTTTGTGCCTCCTGGATATAATTTTCACCAAAATCACGGAGACCACATTCAATGGCAGCTTCAATCTTCTCTGTACCAACCCTTTTCGTAACCCCTATTAATCGTACTTCTTCAGATGACCGTCCGGCGCGGCGACAGGCATCTGTTATGCGTTCTTTCACTGCGTAAAGAGACTCTTTAATGCTGCTCATAATCAACCGGTCAACTCAGCGAAGAGATTATCTTCGTACAATGTTCAATTTCTATTCTATAAACCCAGAACCTTCAACTCCGAACTGCATTAAGGTCATGAGAGGATGCCCAGAGAGAGGAGGGCTTCGGCGATCTCGCAGATCGGGAGACCCACAACGTTTGTGTACGAGCCTTTTATCTCTTTCACCATGTACCCGCCCCTGCCCTGCACCGCATACGAACCGGCCTTATCAAGCGGCTCCGATGTCTTGATATATCGTTTAATCTCCTCGTCATAGAGGTCTCTTACAAATACCTTCGTCTCCACTGCGTCGCGGTAGGTAATATTTTTCGAAAGGTTGAGGACGCAAAAACCCGTTATGACCTTATGCCATTTTCCACTCAGGGTTTTCAGCATATTGAAGGCCTCTTTCTCGTTCATTGGCTTACCGAGTATCTTGTTCTTGTAAACAACAACGGTATCGGCCGCAATGACCCACTTGTCCGGGAAATGACTCCCTACCTTATGTGCCTTTTCATGGGAAACCCTCAGGACATATTCCTTCGGAGGCTCATCCTTTTTTCTCGACTCATCGATATCGGGCGGTATGATGGCAAAAGACACGCCCAGTGTCCGCAGGATGTCCACCCTCCGCGTTGACTCGCTCGCCAGAATTATCGAATCCCCTTCCTTTATATGAAACATCATTATCCCTATCCTTAATATTGTAGCATAGAAAATTATCCGATATGCCAAACAATTTCAAGTTAAATA
>JAQTNJ010000061.1:0-2488 GCA_028713955.1 Syntrophorhabdaceae bacterium | reverse complement strand
TCAGCATAAAGGCGGTCGTCGACAGACAAAAAGCAGGTTAAGGTTGAGGCTAAGGTTAAGCAAATTCTGATTCTCCTTAACCTCAACCTGATTTTTTATCATGAGTCATGAGCTGCCTTTCTCATCCGGTATCGAGCAACAAGTCTCCGGTTTTCACAGGTACCAGACGAGGGGCTTGGCTGCTCCTTTTCTTTACCTTGACAAACAGAAACCCTGCTTATTATAATATGTGAAATTTTTCATATATACACTGGAGGATTTATGTGGGAGAACCTAAATCTTAAACAGATTCCGGAATATGCCAAGGATCCATACCCATCCATAAGAAAATGGATAAAGGATAAAGGCAAAAAGGCCATAGGAAGCACCATTGCGGATGTACCTGAAGAGGTCATCTATGCCTTTGATTTTTTACCTGTTTCTCTGATCGGAACAGATAAACCATTAAAAAAGGCCCCCAGTCGTCTGCCTGACAACGCGTGCTCGCTTGCACGAAGCAACCTCGAACTCGCCCTGAGCTATGAAGGCGATCTTTTTGACGGCTTTGTCCTTCCCCAGGTCTGCGATACTACTCAGCATCTTTCGGACATCTGGAGGATAAGTTTCCCCGGAAAGTACGTCGAGAGCTACCTCGCACCGCGCCAGGTAGACAGGCCAAGTGCCCGTTACTGGGTAAAGGAGGAGATAGAGCGACTCATAGCATCCATGAGCAACTGGTCAGGCAAATCTATCAACGACAAGACCTTGAACGATTCCATCGCACTTCATAACGAGAACAAGATGCTCCTCCAGGAGATGTATGAGATCAAGAGGAAAAATCCGGGAACGATCACGAACAAGCAGTTCTTCGCCATGGTCAAGCTTGCCATGCAGGTCGATAAGGCAGAGTTCAACAAGACCCTGAAGAACATCAAGGCAAATCTCAAGCCGAAGAAGGGCAAAAACTATACCGACGTCATCCTCGTCGGTATTACCTGCGATCCGCCTGAGGTGTTCGACCTCTTTGACGAGATCAAGCTCAATATCGTCGGCGATAGCCTTGTAACCGGTTCACGATATCTCAGGGGCATAGTAACACAGAATGGCAGCCCCGTTGAAGCCCTTGCAGAAAGACACATGAAGAGCGGCTTCTTCTCACCGATCCACGACAATGTCTACAAACATTTCGAAGAGGTGAAGGCGCTCTATAAGGCAACGAATGCGGAGGCGATCATATACGTACATATCGAGTTCTGCGAATCGCAGGAGTATGACCTTCCTGACCTGAAAAAGATGATCCGGCAGGAAGGCATACCGATGCACGTTTTAGATACCGAATACCAGACTGTGTCTCTTTCCCATCTGAGGACAAGACTGCAGGCATTCTTTGAATCCTTAAAAGGGGGCTCCCTATGAGTGAGAAATTAAATTCAAAACAACTATCGAAAAAGATAACCGATGAATACATGGAAGATGCCTTCCGTGCGCATGAAAACGGAAAGCTCATCGGCTACTCAACGGCGATATCGCCGGTTGAGCTTTTTGTTGCCCACGACGTCGTTCCCATCTATCCTGAAAACCACGCTGTCGCGAACCTGACGGCGAAGAAGGGTTCCCAACTCTGTTCGATCACGGAAAACCTCGGCTACACGAGCCACCTCTGCGCATATGCCAGAAGCGACCTTGCGTACAGGGAATCAGGGATAACCGTAACGAAAGGCATCCCGGAGCCTGACCTCTTCCTCGCATGCAACGCGCAGTGCTTCACCCTGACAAAATGGTTCCAGATCCTTGCAAGAAAGGGCAACCTGCCGGTATTTGTCTTTGATACACCGGAATACATTATGGACAAGAAGGCGCGGGAAGAGATCGTAAAATATTGTGTCCTCCAGCTCAAGGAACTCATCGGTTTCCTCGAAGAGGTAACGAAGAAAAGATTCGACTACGACAGGCTGAAAGAGGTCATGAAATACTCCGCGCAGTCAAGCATCCTCTACAAGAAGTTCCTCGACATGGCGCAGTATAAGCCATCACCGATCAGTATCTTCGACGCCCTCATCGGTATGGCAATCGCCGTGTACCGGAGAGGCACGCCGGAATGCGTCGAATATTACCAGACGCTCTGTGATGAGATCCAGGCAAAGGTAGACCAGGGTATCGGCGTCCTGCCGAAAGAAAAGGAAAAATACCGTCTCTACTGGGAAAACCTGCCGGTCTGGTTCAAGTTCAGCGACCACGCGAAACTCCTCGGTTCTTACGGCGGCGTGATCCTCACGTCCCTCTACGTCCATGCATGGAGTTTCGAATTCGACCTCGACAAAGACCCGCTTGTCACCCTTGCCGAGAACTACGTATCAAGGTTCTCCAACTCCACCATCGAGGACCGTGTGGACATGGCAATGGGCTATTTCAAAAAGTACTCCATGAACGGCATGATCATGTTCATGAACAGAAGCTGCAAGGCGGTCTCCTTTGCGGTACCGACCCTGAAGGACATCCTCGTCAGGAA